>JAFUQW010000156.1 GCA_017472115.1 Bacteroidales bacterium
TCGCCTGCAACGATCTGCTTGCCGATCATGAGGTGAGTAGAATCAACCTCGAGGAGATCAGGAAGCTTGTCCATCATTGCGCTTACGCGGAGCTTGCGGCTTGAAACAAGGAGCTTACCACCCATCTTCACACCTTCAGAGTGTCCTACAACCTTTACAGGAACCTCGATGGTTACCGGCTTGTCCTCAGTAACGAAGAGGAAGTCAACGTGAAGAGCTTCGTCTGTTACAGGATGATACTGTACCTCGTGGAGCACTGCATAACCGCTTCTTCCGTCGCTGAGCTTAAGGTCGATGATGTATGAGTTCGGAGTGTGAGTGATTGTCTTGAGATCCTGTGCATCAATTGAGAAGAGGATGTTCTCGATTCCGAGTCCGTAGATGTTGCAAGGAACCTGTCCTGCTCTGCGGATTGCCTTTACGGCAGCCTTGTTGCCGGCCTCACGGACCTGGCCATTGAGTTCAATGTGTTTCATTGTCTTTAAAATTAAAATGTGTTACTCAGTTTTTTCCGAAGAAAAAACCCCATTGCACCAAAAAGCCACTGCGGCTTTTTATGGGGCTGCAAAGATAAATAAAAAATTTTATTCTACAAGTCCCGTAGCCTTGTTCCACTCGAGAGTCCTGTAATATTTGCTGAGTTCGGCATTCCCGTGCGAAGGAAGGTACATGCTGAAACCGGAAAACGTCTTTATATCGAAGGAGTTCATAAAGCCGGGAGTATGTCCTTTATACAGCACACACCGGTCGAGAACATCATGCAGTTCATCAAGTTCTTCTTCCGTTATGCCGGCTTCGACAAGAATGCTTTCAAGGTCATAGAACCAATGATGACCGGAGCGGTAGAACTTCTGCACACGAGCGAAGCTTAATGATTGAATGGAAGAACGGTAGCGTCCGAACAGATCGTTGCACAAAGCAGCAAGAGGTTCAAGGGCATCACAATCGATCAGCGATATGGTTGCAGACCGGTAAACCCCTTCCTGCACATCATACTGCTCGAAATAATCTTCGCACACACCACGCGGGTCCGGGGTATCTTCCAGAAGCAGATGGGTCGTGAGGAGACTGTAGTTGAATCCTTCGGCAAGCACTTCTGCCTGAGAGAATCCGACCTTCGCTACTTTTCCGGAAAGTTCATATGCCACCTCTACACCTCCCATAAGACATGCATCGAAGAGTATGTAGTCTAACTTCATCGGTATCGCGTCGGCAAAATCCGACAGCTCCATCTCATATGAAACATAACTTCCCGAAGTACCAACCTGATCCTGACCTATGCTTTTTACTGCAGGAAGCCCGGGATCGGACGACAGTTCGACAAAAGGAACCGCCACTGCACCGTAACCGTCAAGACTCATCTGAGTCGCTACGTTACCTTTATATATATAGGAATCAGGTTTCTGATAGAAACCGACGGGCAGATACCCTGTAGCATGCGACGAAAAGACCATACCATAGCCGGCCGCCGGGAAAGCGTCCTTCACGTAGGAAAGAACCTCGTTGAGCTGGGCCGGGCTGCTGGACACAACCGATCCGTCATAGACTATCAATGTGTCCGCCATGGCCTCGCCTTCCGGACCTGCATACAGACGGGCAAGCACAGGGGATGAAGGCTCGGAATATTTGCCCGGACTTTCCGGAAAATGTGAATAGACCAGAACGACATCATCGTTCCTGTTCTTTCCGGGAAGCCATCCGGATTCAAGATCCTCGATATCTTCCGTAAGATAGGATGTCAGGGAATTGAAGCCGGCAGAATAAAGAAGCATCACATTGCGTGTCTCCTGACTGACGACCCTGTTGCCTGGATTTACCGACGGCCTGGAAAAATCCATCTCCATCTCATCCTGCCAGTCGGGGGTACATGAAAAGAGGGACATGACGACCGCCATTCCACATACCATATTATATATATATGTCTTAAGCTTTTTCATATCAACAAGCATATCCTGCAAAGATAAAGAATTATTCATATCTTTGCAGGATACGGACCAAATAATAACATCAAACAATATGAAACTCATCAGAACAATGATCGCAATCGCAGGAATAGCCGCAGCTGCAGCAGCATGCTCGGACAAGACCTCCGTAAAGGGTGATTTCAAATACCTCATCGACGAATTCGCAGACCTCAAGATAATGAGGTACCAAGTGCCGGGATGGGAGGAACTCACCCTTCAGCAGAAGGAGTATATATATCACCTCTCGGAAGCGGCAAAATACGGCCGCGACATCTATTGGGCACAGAACAGCCGCTACGGACTTCCTGTCCGCAAGGTAGTCGAGAACATACTGAACAACTATGAAGGCGACCGCAGTACCGAGGACTTCAAGGCCTTCGAGACTTATGCGAAAAGGCTTTTCTTCAGCAACGGATTCCACCATCACTATGCCGAGGACAAGTTCGTCCCTCAGTGTTCACAGGACTATTTCAGAAGTCTGATGGCTTCCGTCGGCGATGAAGACAAGTGCGACGAACTTCTTCCCGTGATCTTCGACCCTTCATTCCTGCCTCAGCGCAAGTCAACAGACAAGAGCGGAGACATCGTGGTTGAGTCGGCAGTGAACTTCTATGAAGGAGTGACAAAGGACGAAGTAGAGCAATTCTATGCTGCAATGATGGATCCGAAGGACAAGACTCCTATATCTTATGGTCTGAACACCAAGGTGGTGAAGGGTGCTGACGGAAAGATCTATGAAGAGGTGGCGAAGGTAGGAGGACTCTACGGTCCTGCCCTCGAGAAGATATGCATCGAGCTTGAAAAGGCCGCCGCCGTCGCTGAGAATGACACTCAGAAGAAGTATATCGGACTGCTCATCGAATATTACCACACAGGTGACCTCAAGACATGGGATGACCTTAACGTGGTGTGGGTGAATGACACACTTGGAACAGTTGACTTCGTGAACGGATTCATCGAGGACTACACCGACCCGCTCGGACGCAAGGCGGCATGGGAAGGACTCGTGAACTTCAAGGATGCGGAGGCTTCGAAGAGGGCGGAACTCATCAGCGAGAACGCACAATGGTTCGAGGACCATTCTCCTGTCGATCCACGCTTCAAGAAAGAGGAGGTGAAAGGCGTGACCGCGAAGGTGATCAATGTGACTGCACTTTCAGGCGACAGCTACCCTGCAGCGCCTATCGGAATCAATCTTCCTAACGCAGACTGGATCCGCCGCGAGCACGGTTCGAAGTCCGTAACAATCGCCAACCTCACAAACGCATATGACATGGCTGCACAGGAGTCGCCTAAGAACACTCTTGCCGAGTTCGGATGGTCAGAGGAAGAAATCGCATTCGAGAAGAAATACGGAAATCTTACCAACGACATACACACAGACCTCCACGAATGTCTCGGACACGGTTCAGGAAAGCTTCTCCCCGAGACATCCCCGAATGCTCTCGGAGAATACAGTTCTACGCTCGAGGAGGCACGTGCAGACCTCTTCGGTCTCTACTACATCGCAGACCCTAAGCTTGTGGAGCTCGGCATACTTCCTGACACAGAAGCTTACAAGGCACAGTATTCAAGCTATATCCGCAACGGCATCTTCACACAGTTCAACCGCGTGGAGCTCGGCAAGAAAAACACCGAGGCCCACATGCAGAACCGCAAGCTCATCGCAGACTGGTGCTATGAGAAGGGACTGGCGGACAACGTGATCGAGAAGAAGGTACGCGACGGCAAGACATATTTCGTGGTGAACGACCACGAGGCACTCCGCGGACTCTTCGGAGAACTCCTTGCCGAAGTCCAGAGAATCAAGTCAGAGGGTGATTTCGAGGCTGGAAAGGCTCTTGTGGAGAAATATGCCGTCAATATCGACCCTGCGCTCCATAAGGAAGTGCTTGAGCGCTATGCATCACTCGGTCTCAAGCCATACGGAGGTTTCGTAAATCCTGCCATCGTACCGGTAGAGAAGGACGGCAAGGTCGTTGACTACAGGATCGAGTACTACGACAGCTTCCTCGAGCAGATGCTGGAATACGGCAAGAAGTATTCTACGCTATAAGATTGCCGGTCAGGCCGGCAATGACGTCATGCCCGGCTTGACCGGGCATCCCTACCATATGAAGAATATCTTAAATGACTACAGAATCTATCTCAAGATAGAACGGTCGATGTCACGGAACACCGTGGCATCGTACTGTTCTGATGTAGAGAAACTTCTGAAGGCATGTCCATGTTCTCCGGAACTGATCGGTTCTGACGACATATTGGATTATCTCACCTCAAGACAGGGCATATCGAAACGTTCCCAGGCCCGAATCCTCAGCTCGTTCAGATCATTTTTCGACTGGCTGGTGCTTGAAGGACTCATCAAGGATAATCCATGCGACAGGATAGATTCCCCTAAATTAGGCAGATACCTGCCTGACGTACTTTCTGTCGAAGAAGTTACAGGAATCATAGAATCCGTTGACACATCCTCATGGCAGGGGCTGCGCGACAGGGCCATACTGGAGACCCTCTACGGCTGCGGTCTGCGAGTCTCGGAAGCTGTGGGACTCACCATTTCAGGTCTGTATTTCGATGAGGGATTCGTGAGGATAATCGGAAAAGGCAACAAGGAAAGGATAGTTCCGCTCGGCGAGATGGCAACCGAGGCACTGAAGAATTACCTTGCAGTACGTCCCGTACCTGCAGAACCGGCTGCAGACGATCTCGTGTTCCTCAACAGATTCGGGAAATCACTGAGCAGGGTGTCCATGTTCAAGATGATCAAGACCCAGACACTGCTTGCAGGGATAAGGAAGGACATATCACCTCACACATTCCGTCATTCATTTGCGACACATCTGATAGAAAACGGTGCAGACCTGCGCGTAGTCCAGGAAATGCTCGGTCATGAAAGTGTCGTGACCACAGAGATCTATACCCACATCGACTCTTCCACCTGGCATCGCAACATCATTGAGCACCATCCACGCAAATAAGAAATTGTTTGAATTTTTATCATTTGAGATTTTATGATGGGGGTTCGGGTAGATTTTTCTGTTTATTAATGAGAACTCATCTTTTTCAACAATAATTTTCTTCGAAGAAAATTTAAACAGTTTCTAAATATCAAGGGGCTGCAAGCATCTCGCCTGACAGCCCCTTAAACGTGTACTAAAACCTAAACCTGACTCATAGATGCAGAATCATTACAGAATGTTGCATGAAATGTGAAAAATTTTTCAAAAAAAATAGAAACGGCTTGAATTTTCATCATTTGAAATATCACGATGTATTTTCGAGTGGATTTTTTCAGGATCAGTTACATCACAAGTTCGACATTATCAACCCATATCGTGTTGCCGACACCGCCATAGAAAGCCTTGTTGCAGCTGGCTATGAAATGTACCATCAGATAATTAGGTTCGGTACCGGGCTCAGCCCATCCGTCCTCTTCAACTACGACATTCTTGCCTTTGCTGTTGACCGTGTGATAAGCTGTTTCCGGATCTGTCTTGAGTCCCATCCATTCCTGATAGCAAGGATCAGACGTGATGTCACCGTAACGTACAGCGACCTCATGTCCGTTCACCCACTCCGGTACATCCTCCATTATGCGTTCGATGCCGGTACCGACTCTCAGGGCATGCACATGACCGTCTTCGTCCTCCCATCTCTTCTGGAGAATCACCGTTATTTCCGGAAAGTCCTGATATCCCATTGCCTTAAGCTTCGAAAATCCCGTGCCACGGATCACCTCATTCCCGACCTCTGCCTTATAATCGAGTCTCAGCGCCTTAGGGCAGCCTTCGAACGGTATGCCGTAGAGGACTTTCGCCATCGGCGACTTGGTATCCTTTATCGGTTCAGGCAGAGCACCGACAAGCAGTGCACCCTGACATACGACATCCATATTGACAACACCCATTGCCTTGACTTCCTCTATATGCGTCTCGATCCTGGCGCAATATCCCTCTCCTCTCGCTTCAGGATAGACCGTATTGCTGGTCTTTACCACTCCGGCCACGATAGCCAGCACATTATTGGTCCTCCATATATAACCTTCCGGAGCCTCATATGGCTGCTTATTGGTCACTGTAGTGTCTCTGTCACCGAAAAACTCATAAAGATATTCTTTGTTTCCACCGATCAGGCCTGACTCCTTGACTTCACGTACAGACCAGCGGTCGAATGTGCCGTAGTCATTTATCATCCTTACAATATTGTCCTGAGCATGGAGATCGGCGCACAATGACAACAGCGCCGTCAAAGAAAGCGAAAACAGAATTCGTCTCATAAAAAATTGTCCTTCTCGTAAAAAATGTGTATATATGCAATTCGTTTGCAAATATAGCGACGATTTTTCAAAACGTTATATGAAAAATGAAATATAATCACTCATATATAATATTGATCCTGCTCCTGATTGCCTTCCAGGCACTTGCTAGTCCGGCAAGAAAAGGGCCTGCAGTGACGGCTCAGCCGGACGGAAGCACCTTCATCTCTTATCTGAAAGGCGACGAATTCGCGCGGGTCAGGACAACATCGGAAGGCCATGCCGTCATGCAAGGCAGTGACGGATGGTGGTATTATGCCGGCTTTGACTCAGAAGGACTGAGATACAGCACGGGGCTGCGCGTCGGTAAGGTAAATCCGGCTGAGGTTCCGAGTTGCAGCGCCGACATACCATTTGACAGAATATCAGAAAGAGCTGCTCTGAAACGTTCTGAGACAGCACGTTTTGCAGAAGATGCTTCCGGTTCGATGCGGAGGATGATTTCTCTTGCCACTAAATCCGAACCCGTCGAAAAGCACGGACTTGTGATACTCGCCCAGTTCAAGGATATCAGTTTCAAATACAGCAAGGAGGATTTCGAACGGATGCTTAATGAAGAAGGATATGACCTTAACGGAGCCACCGGGTGTGCAATGGAGTATTTCAATTCACAGTTCGGAGGCAAGGTCCGTTTTGATTTCGAGGTCAGTGACATAGTGACCCTTCCATTCAACAGGACATACTACGGAAGCAACGGTTCCGACGGAACGGACAAGGCTCCTGCCGAAATGGTCAGAGATGCATGCAATCTTGCCGACCCGGTGACTGACTTTTCAATTTACGATGACGATGCGGACGGCATCGTTGACAATGTATTCGTATTCTTTGCAGGCAGTGACGAGGCTGAAGGTGCTCCGGAAGAATGTATCTGGTCTCATGCATGGTACGTCTATAGCGGAGCAGGCATCACATTGGAACTCGACGGAGTGCGGATAGACCGATATGCATGCACATCTGAAATATCACGCAGATACACCACAAACGGGAAATATGAAGAATATCTGAGCGGCATCGGGACTTTCTGCCATGAATACAGCCATACATTCGGCCTGCCGGACTTCTACGACACAGACTATGACGAAGCAGGTGGCTGGGCGGCAGGATTATGGGGCTGCACCAGTCTGATGGACAGCGGAAACGAGAACAACAACGGCAATACCCCTCCCAATTTCAACGCGATCGAGAGGGAGCTTCTCGGCTTGTCTGAAGCAGTCATGATCGTGGAGGACGGCCAATACTCGCTCAGTCCTGTGAATCAGAGCAATGAGTTCTTCCGTCTCGACACCGATAACGATAATGAATACTTCCTGTTCGAATGCCGCGCAGAAAGCGGTTGGGACGCATATATCGGAGGAAGCGGAATGCTCGCATATCACATCGACAGGACCAAGGGGATGATACGGAAATGGGACGTTACCAATGAAGTCAACGCCGATGCCTCTCACCAGTGTGCCGACCTGATAGAGGCGGATGCCCGCAAGGACAGTTTCACCGATCAGCGCGAATATGCAGGCCTCATCGGCAATGTCAAGGGGGTGTTTTTTCCATATGGAGACATCACGTCACTCGGTCCTGACAGCACTCCTGGCCTCGAATACTGGAGCGGCAACAAGGGCAAGCAATCCCTTACCGGCATCAAGAAAATAGGCAATGTTGTGATATTCAACGTGATCGGAAGTTCGGAAGAAAGCACTCCACCGACTGTACGCAACATCACCAATGAAGTTTTCTGCGACGGTGCCGTCATAAGTTTCGAGAGCAGCAGGATTTTCGAAGGGGAAGCAAAGGCGGTATGGGGCCGTACGACATCTTCCGAGACAGATACGCTTGCCGTAAAGCCATATGAGCCGGGCAGGTATGCATTGATTCTCGACGGACTCGAGCCTGCCAAGACTTATTCTGTGACTCTCGGTTTCACCATCGGTGAAGCAGAGGGTGAGACTGCCTCCGTTTCATTCATGACAAAGAAGAAACCTGTCGTTGACTGGCCATACATGTATATGGGTACGCAGGCACAAGACGACGGCACATTCAAGAGCGGCAGCAAGATTCCGCTCAGGGTCTATAATGCTTCAGGTGCGGCGTCGGTACACTGGACCTTGGAAGGCAAAGGCATATGCATCGGTGAAGACGGATTCTACACATTGAGTTCAGGAGGCATCCTGAAGGCACACATAACATGGGATGACGGCAGTACCGATGTCCTTATGAAGGAAATCATAATGAGTGAATGACGAAATGAAAAGAATATTGCTGCTTTTTCTCGCACTGACAGCCATCGGCTGCAACAGATACGACATTGACGAAATACTCGTAAGCCGTAACGACATCTCATTGACATGGAAAGGAGTGGAACAATTCTCCTATGATCCGGCCACATGTCAGATGGGATTCAATGCATCTAAGAATGAATTCCGCGCTCAGGCAGACAATCTTTCGGAATGGTATATCATCCGCTTATCGGAAATGCCGGCAACAGAAGGAGATGAGACTGAAGCAGATATAAGCTGGACCGGCCCCTCTGATACGCGCTCGATGAAAGGGCTTGAATTCAAGGTAAAGAAGGTCAGTGAGGATGGGATGATATGGCTCTGGTGCAAGTCAGCGAAGATCGGGGTGACAATCCGCAAACTTTAATAAGGTATAATCCGCAAAAAATTATATCTTTGCACGATTTTGTGCCTGAGGGTACTTGAAAAGAATCTGTTAACTTTAAAAATATAACGAAAATGAGAAAACACATCGTAGCAGGTAACTGGAAGATGAACACTACAGTTGCCGAGGGCGTAGAGCTCGCAAAAGCAGTGGTAGCTAAGGCTACTGAGGTTCCGGCTGACGTAAAGCTTATCATCGCTCCCCCATTCACTCATCTCTATCCTGTAGCTGAGGTCGTGAAGGGAACAGCTGTAGGTCTTTCAGCACAGAACTGCGCTGATCACGTAAAGGGTGCTTACACAGGTGAGGTTGCAGTGAACATGATTTCAGGCGTAGGCTGCCAGTATGTGATCCTCGGTCACTCTGAGAGAAGAGAGTACTATGGTGAGACTGACGCAACTCTCGTTGAGAAGGTGAAGCTTGCTCTCGCTGAGGGTCTTTCACCAATCTTCTGCATCGGTGAGAAGCTTGAGGAGCGTGAGGCAGGCCGTCACTTCGAGGTCGTTACAGAGCAGGTGAAGAACGTTCTTTATACTCTTACTCCAGAGGAAATGGCAAAAGTTGTCGTTGCTTACGAGCCTGTATGGGCTATCGGAACAGGCAAGACTGCAACTGCAGAGCAGGCTCAGGAGATCCACGCTGAGATCCGCAAGGTGCTTGCAGAGAAGTTCGGCGCTCTTGCTGAGGAGATCTCTATCCTCTACGGCGGTTCATGCAAGCCATCTAACGCAAAGGAGCTTTTCGCATGCCCTGACATCGATGGTGGTCTCATCGGAGGCGCCGCACTCAAGGCTGAGGACTTCATCGGCATCGCTGTAAGTTTCTAATTCTTTATCAGGAACATGTAGCACTGTCATCCTGAGCGTCAGCGAAGGATCTTTATGGCAAAGATTCTTCACTACGTTCAGAATGACAGTGTTAGATTATATTAAATTTAACATGGAGAAAAGTTTATTAATCTTCTCACTTTCATTACTATGTTGCTGTACAGCCAACTTACAGATTGAGTCCAATGAATCAGAAAAGATATATCTGAATAATGAGACTTCAAATGTTGCAGCGGAACAGACTATACTCGGAGATACTATTGAGATTCCCTATACCGTAGATAATTTATTAAAGGCTCTCGAGTATCTTCCTAGTGAGACTAAAGCATTAATTAACAAACAAGACATATGTGCGACTCATTATTATGTCAGATTCCATCCTAAAAATGCCGAAGAATTAGCACTACTTGAGGAAATCAAGCCTCGACTTATGTTAAGCGAAATACCATTAGATCGAGAAATTGTATATGGAGGAAATTCATACCACGATCCATCATTACCTCATGACATGCCAACATACCAATATACGACAATAGAAGCAGATTATTGGAAGAACCTTTCAGACACACTTTCAGTAGAAAGCGAAATCTTATTGGAAGCATATATGCCTGATTATTTTACGGAAGAACAAACTAAATCATACAAGTGTTCGACACCATACTCAGCCATTGAAGAACTACTTCATTCGGCATACGAGATTACCGGGCATGAATATATTCCTGAAACCAAATCATCCGAATGGAATCCGTCTGGAACGATTCAAGCCTATGATAACATTACAAATAATTATGTTCCGATCAAGGGAGTTAGAGTACGAGGCACCTATCTTCTTACTATTAAAGAAACTCTTACCGACAAAAACGGATATTTTTGTTTAGGTTCTTTTAAAAATACGGTTAACATGAAAATCGTCTGGGAAGGAGAGAATTGGGATGTTCGTGACGGTAATCTTGGACAAGCCAATTACGAAGGGCCTAAATTAGAAAACACTCAATGGAATCTACAAATAAAACCAACAGAAACCGATCAACTTGCTTTTTCTGCTATTCACCGAGCTGCATATAGATATTATTGTGATTATATTTTTAATTTGTCCAGGCCTGACAATTCCCGGCGCGAGAAATTAGCATACATTAAAGATGGCATTCACTTCGGTAATGCCAACGGGGATTACAATCAACAATGGGGGGTTAGGAATATGGTCTGACATCAGAATTGCAGGAAAAAACAGTTCTGGAATACGGGAAATCTCCGAAATATTTTGTACAACTTGTCATGAATTAGGTCATGCGTCACATTACACGAATGCAAAAGCCAAATTTAAGGATTCCGAAACAAGAGTAATAGAAAGTTGGGCAAGGTTCACACAGTATCTACTCACCAAACGAGAATATAATGAATTAGGCATCAAGTATCTATATGGAGAGTACAGTCAAAATGGCGTCAAGGGTGATTGGCCTGATTTAACCTATAATTTTCAAAATTCGACAGATAGAACATACACACCATTATTGATCGACCTCTATGATGGATTTAATCAATTTATATACTTTAATGATAGTAGCTATGCTGATGATAGGATCACCAACATCTCACCATCCGTAATAGAAGAAATTGTGTTTACATCAACCTCATTCATCGAAATTTTCCAACAACTCCCGTCACTAAAAACAAAATATGGAGGCCCGATGTATAATCTTACAGATGGCAATATCGAATTATTATTTCAATACTATTTATAATGAACTCAACTTTCGCATGTGCGAAAGACCTTGTTTAGAGGCCATTAGGCCGACAGTAAGTCCTCTCTCCGAGAGAGAGGATTCAGGAGAGAGGTAACGTAAACCGGGAAAGTGCGGTGGGAAAAATTTCGCAAGCCCCACCAACTTTCAAATTATCAACAACTTACTGCTTGCAAAACTTGAGTAATGAAAATATTAAAAAAAGCATTCTGTCTATTCGTATCAATGCTGTTCTTGAACAGTTGTCTTGTGGATCATGCGTATTATTGTGAATTGAAATTCATTAATGAGAGTTCTCATGACATATCTATTTCTTCTGTATTCCTCTACACTAAAGATTATAAAATCAAGATTAATGCAGGGTCAAATATCAGTTGTGGACAAGAATGTGACGGCGAATCTCCAACATTTAAGTTCTCAAGAGCGGATGTTTGTTTTGACGATAATACAGCAATCAGTTACAGCGAACTTGACGAGCCGTCACAATATAATATATGCATAGAAGAAAACTGGACCTATGAAACAGATGGATTCCATCACATATGGACATATACTTTTACTGATGACGATTTTGAATATGCAAAAATGTTGACAAGTAATCAATAATCGTCGCACTTCATTATATTTTTTGACCCCAGAATATATTAGAATTTAACATGTATATTATTAGACCAATGAAAAGAATATTATTATTTGCAATGATTGCTGTTTCTATGGCTGCTTGTGGTCAGAGCAGTGACGCCGCATTGAAGGAGAAGGTGGAGAGTTATGCAGTGGTGGAGATGAACTCGCCGCTTTATGACGCACTTTCGGATAATGACAAGAAGATAGTCGATCTATTCCGCCAGGCTGGAGAGATCATGGACGGACTGTTCTGGAAGCAGACTTTCGGTGACAAGGCTGTCATCGATGCCCTCCCTGAAGGATACGCAAAGGACTATGCACTCATAAACTATGGTGCATGGGACCATCTTGACGACAACAAGCCTTTCCTCGAGGGTTATGGCGAGAAGCCGCTCGGATGCCGGTACTATCCGCAGGACATGACCATGGAAGAGTGGGAAGCTTTCGATGACCCTGACAAGCTCTGTCTTTATACTGTGATCCGTCGTGACGAGAACGGTGCCCTCAAGACAGTATGGTACCGCGACGAGTACAAGGCAGAGCTGGACAAGGTCTGCGCCCTTCTCGAAGAGGCTGCTGCCCTTACGACTAACGAGGGTATGCGCAAATATCTCACAGAGCGCGTAAAGGCCTTCCGCACAGACGATTATCTTGCCAGCGACATGGCATGGATGGACATGAAGGACTGCAACATGGATATCGTCATCGGCCCTATCGAGAACTATGACGACCACCTCTTCGAGGCAAAGGCAGCATACGAGTGTTTCATCCTTCTCAAGGACGAGAAGCGCAGCGCCAACCTCGCGAAATATGTGGGACTCCTCCCTACCCTTCAGAAGATGCTTCCATGCGCCCCTGAATACAAGACCTTCGTTCCCGGCACATCGTCAGACCTCAACGTATATGATGCGATATTCTATGCAGGCGACTGCAACGCCGGCAGCAAGACCATTGCCATCAACCTTCCGAACGACGAGAGGGTACATGCAGCCAAGGGCGCACGCCGCCTCCAGCTCTACAACAGCATGATGGCAAAGTTCGACAAGATCGTCGTGCCTATCGGTGACGTTCTCATGGACCCTTCGCAGGTCAGCTATCTCAGCGCAGACGCATTCTTCTGGAATGTGACTTTCCATGAGGTTGCACACGGACTCGGAGTGAAGCAGACCATCAACGGCAAGGGTACTGTTGACGAGGCTATGGGTTCCGAGAAGACCACATGGGAAGAGGCAAAGGCAGACATCCTCGGACTTTTCATGGTAAGGGAGCTCATCAGGATGGGTGAGATCACCGACATCACCGTCGAGGAGTCTATCGCTACATTCATCGCCGGAATCGTGCGCTCCGTACGTTTCGGATCGGCTTCATCACACGGAAAGGCCAACATGATGTGCTTCAATTTCATGGAAGACCACGGTGCATTCACCCGTAACGCCGATGGCAAATATGTGATCGATTTCGAGAAGGCATCAGCAGCCATCGACGCATGGTCAGCCCTCATTCTTGAGACACAGGCTACCGGAGACTTCGAGTTCGCTCAGAAATATGCGGCAGAGAACGCAAGCATCCGTCCGGCACTTGCCGCCGAAGTCGATCTCGTGAACAATGCCGGCATTCCTCGCGACATCGTCTTCGATTTCGCCTGGTAAGTTACAGCATTAAAAGCCATCCCCCGTCAGTCGGAAAGCAGAAAACTTAGGAAAATGCTTTCCTCCCTGACGGGGGACTTGCTTATATACATACACTGCACGATCACATCAGGACTCCGGTCGACGAAGGAAGTACCGATTGCTGAAGGAAGTCCGGTCGACGAAGGGAGTGCCGATTGCTGCCAGTCGGGACATTTATCAGTCACAGGCAAAAAACGGATGATTTATGCCTGTCGCACACGATTTTCAGCAGAATCTGCGCTATAAAGCTCTCCCAGAGGGAAAAACATGGTGAAATTTCCCTCTGGGTATTCTTCATTCCTTCATTTCATCACCAGACATCTCTTGACCTGTTTTTCAGGCACTCTGCTGTCAGAACGGAGATGCTTCAGCAACTGCTGTTTATCCTGAACTGAAAGTTCGTAAACCGAATCCTTACCTGATATCGGCAACAATTCCCCATCTATTTTCTCACACAGTTCCATATCTGACACAGCCTTATAATCCGACCGCCCGTGTTCATGCCTCAACATTTCGGACAAGGTCTCGGTCCTTGCCTGCCGTTCAATCATTTCCAATGTAATTGGAGCACATTCCGTCGCATCCTTCTCCTGCTCCCGTTTCCACTCCTCTCCTGTCAGGCGGTTCATGTAAAAAAGAAAGGCACGAGGTGTTGCAAAGCGATATTCGACATCCGCCAGATCAAGAACAGTCTCACGCAGGATCATACCGCTGTCATCCATCTCGAAGCAAGCAGGACAGTCAGAACCCTTGGGAAGATACTTGTAATAGGATCTGCGAGGAAGTACTCCGGCAGATGTCCGCATCTTACCCGTTTCCTTGCGGAACAAGGCATTGGCAGAGCAATGTCTGTAAGCGAAGGGAGTCGGAGCCACGCCATGATGCACCGGATTACGCATCACATAACATATAGCCGTCAACCAATGATGGAATCCATCTATTTCCAGAACAAAAGGCCGCTCTCCCAAAGTTCCTTTACGTTTATATTTACTGTTGAAATACCGAGTGTATGATCGCCAGAACCTGTATATAAGCGCATTTACATCATCCGTCCTTACACAGACATGAAGATGAGTGGACATGAATGCCTCAGCGCTCAAAAGGGAGCCGGTCTCTGCAACGGAAAGTGCAAGAGTGTTGAAACCACGTATATAATCGATCTCGGAGCGGAACAAGATCTCATCACCTCCGGAAATACAGAAATGGAAATTTTTCATGGTACTTTTTTCCTCAAAAGTAGAGCATTCCATTCCTGACGAGACTAAAAAAAGGAAAAACTTTCGCAAAAAAAAAGAAAATTCCGTACCCCACAGGTAAAAAACACTGCATATTTACCTCTGAACCACGGCAAACCATGCATTATCTATGCTTTTTGCTCTGCGAGAGGGAAAATACCCGATGTTTTTGCCTCTCGCAGAGCAATTCCTGAAAACCAGACCATGAAACCACCTGCTTCGCATCTCGGCCGGTGTGCGGTACTACTACCGCAGGGGTACAGCTATATGATGCCGAGTTCGGTGGCTTTGCGGAGCATGTCCGACACGTTCTTTACATCCATCTTGGCATATATGCGCTGGCGGTGGGTGTTGACTGTGTGGACTGAGAGATAGATGCGCTCCGCAATTTCTGATGCCTTCAATCCCTCTGCGCTGAGACGAATGATCTGGAGTTCGCGCTGCGAGAGGCCGATGTCGGCAATCTGCTGATTACGTCTGATAAGGATGTCTCCGACATATTCAGCCAGATCGGTGCCCTCTGTCTCTGCATTCGATGCCAGCAGCAGACACTTCTCTCTGATTTCATCTGGAGAAAGTGAAGTGGCCTCTTCCGCGAGTTTTGCCAGATCGTCTCTCAGAGTGGCATCCGGATTCTTAAGATTCTTGGACA
>JAFUQW010000021.1 GCA_017472115.1 Bacteroidales bacterium
ATGTCTCTATCACAACCTCCTGACCGTTGTATGACAGGAGCGACTTCGGAGCGTACCCTGTAATGGGCAAGATGAGCCCCTGCGGGGCGGAGCGGACGGAAGACTTTGTCTGACGAACGCACATCTTGCTTTTAGACCCAATATCTAAAACGGGATTTGTTTCCTAAGTCTGGGACAAAGTTGGTAAAAATTATTGATAGTTGGGAATAAATATAAATCTATTGGTTGGATATTGTTACCAAAATTGTATATTTGCGTAAATTTGCATTTGTCCAAATATGTAATTGTATATATGCGTAACAGTATAAAGTTGTATAAATGTAATTGCGTGAATAGGTAATAGCATAAACGTGTAAAAATGCAAATGCGTAAATCTGTACATATCTATCTATATATGTAAATGCGTAGATGTACATATGCGTAAATGTGTAAGAGTGTAATTGTATAACTTATTCTAAACTATGGATCAGATCAGTAATTTCAGAGAAGTCCTGGGGTTGGATAAACAGCCGAGCAATCCTGTTCAGAAGCAGACCCCAGATGGTGAGCCTCATAGGGTGAAAGAGAAAAAGTCATCTTCTCCTAAAGTAGAACAGAACAAGAAGAGCAAAGAAACATCAAATGATTATGCAGATGCAAAGACGATTAGAGTAATGCCTCCTGTTTACCGGAAACTAAAACTTATGGGGCTATGGCTGGACTCTGAGGGTGTAATGACGAATCCGAGTGCAAATGATATAATATCTATGGCTTTGGATGCATTGATTGATGGGGTTTATCTTAAGGCAAAAGGATTCGTGAATAAATGATTCTATCAAAGCAAACATCCCAATTTTAGGATAGACATTCGGCAATAATTGGGTTTATTGCCGAATGTACCCTATGAGGTGTGATCTCTAGAATACTATTTTAGCACGAGCTGAAAATTGTTTTGGGATTCATTTTGAATGTGGTTTGCAAAAATCTAGGAAAGGTGTATATTTGTAGTGATCAAAAATCTAGGAAAGGTGTGAAATGCCTGTTGTTAAAAATCTAGGAAAGGTGAATATGAAAAGGAAGATATACGATAAGCTTCTTCAGTGGAAGAATGAGAAAGACGGAACGACAGCCCTTATGATCGAGGGTGCTCGACGTATTGGAAAGAGTTATATCGCAGAGAGATTTGCAGAAAAGGAGTATGAATCATATATCCTTATTGATTTCAGCAAGGCGCCAGCTCGTGTGCGTGGATGGTTTGATGAGTATCTGGAGGATATTGATACTCTTCTCCAGAACATACAGTTGCATTATAAGAAGAAACTTACTCCACGTAAATCACTGATCATCTTTGACGAGGTGCAGAAATGTCCGCGTGCTCGTGAAGCTATCAAGGCATTGGTGGAAGATCATCGTTTCGATTATATTGAAACGGGATCGCTTATATCCATAAAAAAAAATGTGGATGATATACTTATCCCTTCCGAAGAAGACGGCATCGAGATGTATCCTATGGACTTTGAAGAGTTTATGTGGGCTATGGGGGATGAGGTTATGTACCCGTACATTCGAAAGTGCTTTGAGACAAATAAGCCTATGGGAGATTTTCATCGTGAGGCTATGAGGTATTTCCGTCAGTATCTTATCGTGGGCGGAATGCCACAGGCAGTCAAGGAGTATGTCAACTCAAGAGATTTTACTAAAGTAGATGCTGTCAAGAGGCAGATATTGAGGTTGTATAGGAATGACATCAAGAAATATGCGGGTTCTGCAAAAACTAAAGTGTCATCTATATTCGAGGCCATACCAGGCCAGCTGCAGAAGAATGAGAAGAAGTTTAAGCTTGCAGACCTTAATGATGAAGCCAGGATGAGGGATTATGATTCTGCGTTCTTCTGGCTTAATGACGCTCGTCTGGCGAATATATGTTATAACACCACTGCTCCGAATATCGGTTTGCAGCTTAATGAGGAACGAACTACGCTCAAATGTTATTTCTGTGATACCGGACTCCTGATCTCAATGGCATTCAACGCCAGAGGAATAGTCCAGAATGAGATATATCAGAAACTGATGTTTGACAAACTGGAGATAAATGAAGGTATGCTGGTGGAAAACATTGTTGCCCAGATGCTCAGGACAACCGGCCACAGCCTTTTCTTTTACAGCAATTATGACAAAGAAGACGCAAGTAACCGTATGGAAATTGATTTCCTGATACAGAAAGAGACTGTGACTTCCAGACATAATATCTCTCCTATTGAAGTCAAGAGTGGAACCAACTATACGCTGAGTTCGTTGACTAAATGTATCAATAAATTCGGTCAGTATCTTTCGACTCCATATGTACTTCATTCAAAAGATCTGGAGATTGAAAACGGTATCACCTACTTGCCGTTGTATATGACGCCGTTGTTGTAAGGATTTTAAAACGCCTGTTATGTGCTTTTGTTATAACATTTTTAAAGATAATAAGAAGATGTGTAATAAGTCGAAAGTTAAAGGAGATACTTTTGAGTATAATATACTATTCAAAACTTTTGAGAGCAAAAACATACAAACTGTCATAAATAGTTTGCAGCCATCTTTTGCAGATATAGCCAAGAATCTAGACGTAAATTCAAATACCCAGTGGATTATTCGCACATATTTAGCTTCAAAGATGATATTAGCATCATCTGTAATGTTGACATCCGCAGAGTATGCCGAATGCAAGAACTTGAGGATTGTAATGCCTTATTTAATGTATTATTCACTTCTAAGTTGTGCTAGAGCAGTCGTGTTTACAAATCCACGTTACGAATGGAAAGAGGAGCTGGTTACGATGAATCATTCTAAAACAATAAATATTGTTGGTGATATTGTTTCTAGATATGATAAAGAAGAAGGTAAGAGTATTGAATTATTTATTGACAAGTCCAGAATTTATAGAGAAATATTTTCGTATAAATTTCCCGCAGAAGGACTGAGGGGTATGAATTTGAATTTCGAAAAGGTGGTCGAAATATGTTCATTATTGGCAGAAATAGCTCAACTTCAAAGTGCAATTTTAGAAAGTGCTATTACAAAGCATTGCAAAGAAAAATATGATATTGACGAAGTGGAATTTAGGAAACTATATTTATATGATGAAAAAGGGTTTAAGTTCTTTGACTCAGAAGATGGATATAGATTAGACTATATTAAGAGGAAAGTATCTCGTCCGTATTCCATTATAAATACTATGACAGAGGGAATGGTTGAGGACTTTTTTGGATCATGGTGCGGGGATGATGAAGATGAAAATTACGAAGATTTATATAATCCTGATCAAAATTGGCGTATTATATTCCCAGTTCCATAAATGATAATTAAAGTCTAAAGCCAAGTTAGGAAAGTATGTATTACTGACTTGGCTTAATTTATTGGAGCATAATGGTCTGGATTAGGCTTTTTGGAGAGTTGTCAGGAATTCTGTGGTGATGGGGTGGGTTTGGTGGTCGGAGATTGAGTGGTAGGAGGAGGCGGAGATGATGACGTGGTCGGTGAGGTAGATGTCGAGGAGTCCGTTGGCTTTGTGAAGTTTCTTGGTGTATTCGATGTCGCGAAGTGTTGGTTCAACTGATCCGTCCACGCTGTTGCTTACGAGAATGATTCCGGTCGCATTGAGTTCAAGAGCCTGTCGGAGTATGATTCTGACATCAAGTAGAGATTCATGACTTCCTATGGTATGTCTGATGGTTTTTAATATGGGTGTGTCGTCTATTGGTGAAAATGACCCAGTATTCTTTATGTTCGAGACCCTTCATTATCGGATACATGCTTTTGAGTACCATTTCAGGACTGTCAAGTGTGATATGTTTTGATAAGTCTATGGATGTGTAGTATTCCTGTACTAGTTCACGGAGTACTCTGACTTTTTCTTTCTGTGGTTCAGGCAGGTCAAATGCTAATGATGAATTCTCTTTCAAGAGAGAGATGAGATTGATGTCTTCCGAGAATCTGAATCCAAGTCTGTTGATTTTTTTGCTTCCATAATTGATTGTATTTAAAAGGTTTATGATTATTGCCTTTTTTACAGTCAGTTGTGCCGTTGGTGTCAAGAAATTTTGGCAAAATACTACCTGAGTCCGCGAAGAATGAGCGGCTAAGGTGGAGATTTTTTCAAAATAGCCCTGCAAGGGCGGTTCTTGCCGGAGGGTAACACCATCGGTCAACTGATTATATCATTTGCAATGATCATAAACCCTCTTTGAATGCAATCTTAATCCAGTCTTTCTCTTTAGCGGAACTTTCTCTTTCTGAATAATTGGAGCGTTTTTCTTTTCACCATTGTGCACAGGAATGCTCATAGTAGATAGTTTGTATTTATCTATAGTAGATATCTATTTGTAGAGATGTGAACGGGCATCTATAATGACTTGTCTGACAAAATGTTAAGAGTTGTCGCAAGCCGATGTCTTACTACAATTTGAATAACTTTTCTTACTCAGTTACTACAAAATGACTAACCTGTCACTATAAAATGACTAACTTGTTACTACATTTTGACTAACCATGATTATTGCTTACTACAAATTGACTAACTATGATGAAAAACAAGATAATATATCAAAAACAGGTCAAAAATTCAGTAAAATCGACAACTTTTTTGCATAAAAATTATACTTATTATGTGGTATTTTTGAGAATAGTTTTGTTTAACTAATGTAGTAACTTTCGTTACTGCAGGGTACCGTAGAAGTACGTAAAATACAGGCGGGAGCAACATAAGTTACTCCCGCCTGTAAAGTTATCTGTTTGATTTCAGACAAGTTGCCTCATTAATATTCCTCTTCGTTGAAGAAAAAGTCATCCTTGGTAGGATAGTCAGGCCAGATGTCCTCGATGCTTTCGTAGATCTCGCCGTCGTCCTCGAGCTCCTCAAGGTTCTCCACAACTTCGAGAGGGGCGCCTGAGCGGGTAGCGTAATCGATGAGCTCCTCTTTTGTTGCTGGCCATGGAGCGTCTTCCAGACGGTATGCAAGTTCAAGTGTCCAATACATAGTCTATAAAGTTTAAATTGTTAATTATCAATATCTAAGCAATTTCTTTTTCTTAAGGGGGCGCAAATATAGATAAAAAAACTTAATGATGAAGTTCTTTTTGCTATTTTTGCACAAAATTTTTGAGAGTCACTCATTTACGTCTATGGCACAATATCCGTACCATCTGACGCAGACTGACATAAGTGACGTCTTTTTGATATAAAACAGATCGCCAATGAAGAAATGACAGTGTGTTCTCACACATTTTCGATATTGGCAATATAGAATTCAAATGAACCATGGCATATCTGAAAGAAGAAAGATACGATGAGCAGACAACGGCTGCGATTGCTGAACATTACAGGGAAATCCTCAGGCTTCTCGGCGAAGATCCAGAGCGAGAGGGACTGATCAAGACACCTGAGCGTGTAGCCAAGGCGCTTCAGTTCCTTACTCATGGCGCAAGCCAGGATGGAGCGGCTATCCTTCGCAGTGCCATGTTCAACGAAGAGTATCAGCAGATGGTCCTTGTCAAGGACATCGAACTCTATTCGACCTGCGAGCATCATGTAATGCCGTTCATAGGCAAGGCTCATGTAGCATATATCCCTAACGGCACCATCACCGGCCTGAGCAAGATTGCCCGCGTCGTAGAGACTTTTGCCCGTCGTCTGCAGGTGCAGGAACGCCTTACCACCCAGATCCGTGACTGCATCCAGGATACCCTCAATCCTCTCGGTGTGGCTGTGGTGATCGAGGCATCACACACATGCATGACCCTCAGAGGTGTGCAGAAGGCCAATGCGGTCACAACCACATCGGCCTTCAGCGGTATCTTCCTTCGTGACGAGCGCACCCGCAACGAATTCCTCAACCTTATCCGTTAGAGATCCCCGATCAGGTCGGGGATGACGCTCCATAGTCTATTTCAGATAAGCATCCTCTACAACCTTCGCACTACGAGCAATGAAGTCGCTCAGATCCTTGCCCTTGAGCATGCCGTTAGCCAGAAGCGCAAGGTCCGTGATCTGCTTCAGGATGGCATTGTCACCTGCAAAAGCCTCAAGTTCGCTCTTGTGAGCTGCTGCAGCAGCGGCCTTCGCATCCGAAACGGTCTTCTTCACCTCCTCCGAAGCATCGGAAGCTGCATCCGGAATCACCTGTGCAGGAGCCACATCGGCAGCCTTGGCCTCCATGATGCGTGCCACGAGAGGATTCTCCATATTGACTGTGATGTTGTACATCGCAGGCATCTCACCATAGAAATTCATTCCTCCTCCCATTGCCGACATCTCGCGGTAACGGCGCATGAACTCACTCTGAGTGATGAGGATAGGAGCTGCAGATGCACCGAGGTTATCGGCCTGTACGAAGTACTGGTTCTCCTTAGGAAGCACGCTCTGGAAGATCACTGACAGATCCTCCTGCTCCATCTCGGACATCTCCGGACGTATCTTGTCCTCCTTCGGAACGAGATTGTCGATGCTGTCGGAGTCAACACGTGCGAAACGTGCATTCTCTACCTTGCTCTCGAGCAGATTCACGAAATGGCTGTCAAGCTGGCAGTCCATTAGAAGGACATCGTATCCCTTGTTCTTTGCAGCCTCGATGAAAGAGTACTGGCTCTCAACATCAGTCGCGTAAAGGAATACCACCTTCTTGTCCTTGTCAGTCTGTCCGCCTTCGATAGCCTTCCTGTAGTCCTCGATGCTGAAATACTTGTTTTCGGTGTTCTTGAGCAGGCAGAACTTCATTGCCCTGTCGCAGAATTTCTCGTCAGAAAGCATTCCGTACTCGATGAAGAGCTTGAGGTTGTCCCACTTCTCCTCGAGCTGCTGGCGCTCGTTTCTGAAGATCTCCTCAAGACGGTCTGCCACCTTCTTGGTGATGTAGGTGGATATCTTCTTTACATTCGAGTCGCTCTGGAGATAGCTTCGTGACACGTTGAGCGGAATGTCCGGAGAGTCGATCACACCGTGAAGAAGGGTGAGGAAATCAGGGACGATATTGTCAACAGAGTCAGTCACGAACATCTGGTTGCAGTAGAGCTGGATCTTGTTGCGTGAGATCTCCACATTGTTCCTGATCTTAGGGAAATAAAGGATACCTGTCAGGTTGAACGGATAGTCAACGTTGAGGTGGATGTGGAATAGAGGCTCCTCGCCCATAGGATAGAGGGCTCTGTAGAAAGCATTATAATCCTCATCCTTGAGGTCTGCAGGCTTGCGTGCCCAGAGAGGCTCGACCTTGTTGATCACATTGTCCTTTTCTGTATCGACATACTTGCCGTCCTTCCATTCCTGCTCCTTGCCGAAGATAACAGGCACAGGCATGAACTTGCAGTATTTGTTGAGAAGGTCTGTGATGCGCTGCTTCTGAGCGAACTCTTTCTCCTCGTCATCGATGTAGAGGGTGATGACCGTACCTCTGTCAGCCTTCTTGCATGGCTTCATCTCATATTCAGGAGAACCGTCGCATGACCACATCACAGCCTCTGCGCCTTCCTTCCATGAAAGTGTCTCGATGGTCACCTTTTCCGCTACCATGAAAGCAGAATAGAATCCGAGACCGAAGTGGCCTATGATGCTGCTCAGCTGGTCCTTGTATTTCTCAAGGAACTCTCCTGCACTTGAGAAAGCGATCTGGTTGATATACTTGTCAACTTCCTCGGCTGTCATGCCGATACCGTTGTCGATGATCTTGAGGGTATTCTTCTTCTCGTCAAGTTCGATACGTACCGCAAGCTCTCCGAGTTCGCCCTTGAAGTCGCCTGACGAGGCAAGTGCCTTCATCTTCTGTGTCGCATCCACAGCGTTTGCCACGAGTTCCCTGAGGAAGATCTCGTGGTCTGAATAAAGAAATTTCTTGATGACCGGGAAAATGTTCTCGGTCGTTACTCCGATTGTTCCTTTTGTTGCCATATCTTTATTGAATTTTGTTGTCGTTTCTGTCCTTCCTCTCTCCATTCGTTTCCACACTGGTCGGCAGGCAGGGGTGACAATGAAAAACGGTCGCCCCGAAGGACGACCGCATATAGTCAAATAATGTTCCAAGTCCTGAATGCTGACAAATCGTCAGTTTATCTGATAGGATGTTGTCAGTCCCGGAACTAATGTCATGGTGCAGGACTTGAGAGTTGAGGCGTCTTTGTAGAAGTCAATTGTCATCTCACCCTTGTATGCCATGGAATTTATCTCTCCGATTGATGTGTGCCGGAAGGTGATCCCCATATCCTGAGCAGAAAAACGGGCACTGTAAGATGAATTTTCTGTCCGTATCCCGTTGATACTTACGACGGTCTCCATGCCTGCATCGGTTTCTTCGACAAGCCTGACTTTCAGAATGGTTCCGTCATCCATGCTTGTGATGTTCCATTCGTTGTTTTCTTTTACGTAGATCGTCAAGGTTTTGTAGTAATTGACCATGACTGTCCATGAACTTCCCGGAACGAAAAGGGAATCCTTGCTGAAAGTATAATCGTCGTAATCGAATGAATAACCGTCATCATGGCTGCTGAGCCCGGTCCTTATGAGATCATACTTCGGAGAGACCTTTTCCTCGGCATCGGCATCAATGAATCTTGCGATGTGATATGCATTGTAGAAATATTTGAGATTATCCGTGACTTCTTCATTGAAAAGCTCGCTGCAGAATTTGGTTATGTTGTGATCGTTCAGCTGATTAGGCTCGTATGGATCGTTGATCTTGCACGATGCGGCCATGATCACTACGACAATTGTTGATATGATTCTTTTCATGACGATTCAGTTTAAAACCTATAACCTATTCCGAACATTCCGCCGATATAGACCGTGCCTATTCCGGCTTCGACATAGCCGAAAAGCCTTTTCCCGATCGTTACCCCGATAGGGACAGCCTGAGCGGCAAATACTGATTCAGAAAATCCGTTGAAACTTCCTCCGGTAAAGCCGATTCCGGCAGACGAATAGACTTTGACAAGCTCCTTGTGCATCCAGGTGAATCTTGCCTGAGGAAGTATCGTGAGAGTGAAGCCGCTTTCACGTCCTTTCAGTTCATCAGTCATGGCGTCATATTTGTCCATCCAGATCCCGTTGGCCGCGACTCCTACAGCCAGGGTGAACCATTTCCTGAAATGAAAGTCCATCTCCGCCATGATGTTGCCGGTCATATAGGTCGGCCCGCCATAGTCTGCAAAGAGATCCTGTATAGGGTGAGATGTGTATGGCCTGTCATGACCTCCTGCAAAATTGAGTTCATCACTTGTCGGATAGCCGCTCCATCCGAGCCTTGCTTCATATTTGAACGGGAGATCTGCCTTTCTGCCGTTACGTGCATCGGCTCCTATGATCATGGCAGTCAGAAATATTGCAGATAAAATGATCTTCTTCATATCCATCTCCTCCATCAGAATTTATAATACTTATTTACCGACTCCCTCGTGAGGTCAATGTTTACCTCATCAAGCACTTCAAGGTCCTGAGTGTGGATCGTAACCATGAAACGGCCCTTGACGCTGACCTTCGAGTCATCATTCCCGGTAGCGCGCCATACCTTACGTGTAACCGGTTCTGCAGTCTTGAACTCCACAAACCTTCCTTCCGGGCTTCGGTATGAACCTCGAACGGTAATCTCCCAGCTGAAATATGCCTCAGCATCTTCGGTTTCCCTGATCATGATTATTGTTTCCCCTGCTTCTGAATCTTTGTCGCAACTCAGGAAATAAGTAAATCCGGCATCCTCGGGATAGCGGTAAAGTTCGAACTTGCGTGTGTCTGAAAACTGGGATGAGTAGTAGAAGTCTGAGTACCAGGTACTTTCAAAATTCCACCTCGCATCTGTGTCCTTCATTGATGTGCCGCCCGTAGAGACATTGAGACCATAGAAATTTCCCATTGAATATGCGTTGTCGGCAGTCTTGATGAGATTCTCGAATATATGCGTCATCCTGATCTTGTCCTCTGCGCTCATGTTTTCATAATCCTCTATGCAGAGTGCAGTCTCCATAAGAACCATGGGGAAGGTCAGCCTCGACTCGGCCATCGATTCCGCGAAACGGTTGAGATAGCTGTCATTATGATTCGAAGTATCCGCGCTGTCAAGCACACATGAGCATAGAAGCGGGAGGCAGAGTGCCATTGTGATTATATGTCGTTTCATGATACTGTCGTTTAGAATCTGTAACCAACTCCGATTTGCCCTCCTATATAGAGGAAGCCTAATCCGGCTTCGGCAAATCCATAGACCTTGCGTCCGAAAGTAAATCCGACCGGCACAAGCTGGAAAGTGGGAAAAGCATAGAGTTCTTTGTCGAAATATCCTATGGCCACACCTGCTGCCACTGATCCGTACATGCTGAAGAATTCCCTGTTTATGTATTTGAATCTTGCAGTAGGAAGAATGGAAAGGTTGAATCCTACGTCTGTTCCTTTCCTGACGTCCATGTAGTCATATGTGTTGTACCACAGGCCGGTGAAATAGCCTCCGATTGAAAAAGTGAAGTGCTTCCGGTAATTGATGCTGTATTCTGCGGAAAGCAGTCCGAGAGCCCGGGTCGCTCCAGGGTAGTCGCTGTAGATCTCGTCCAGCCCGTCGTCAGGGGTAGGGTAGATGTCATATCCCCAGCCGGAGAACATAAATGATTCCATAAATGGAAAGCCGGCGACTCCGAACCTCCATTCATGCCTGAAGGGGACATCCTGAGTCTTTTGGGCAGAGAGCCCGAGCGGCCACAGAAGGGCCATACACAGGATCAAGGTCAGTCTTTTGTTCATAGTGTCATTATTTAAGTCCGGTCGTATAGATGCAGAAAAGGCCGCGCTTGTTGCACGGCCTTTCAAAATATCTGTCAAAGAGATTATTTGTACATGAATCTCTTGATGCTCATCTTAGGAGTCTTTTCGAACGGCTGGTCCATGACCTCTACCTTGCCGATCTTGCTGTATGAAGGCATGGACTTGTTGACCTCAGCCTTGAGGAGATCCATCTGAGCGGCAGTATCGATGCCCTCGGCTTTGATCTTCTCGCTGTCGAGATACACAAGAGCCACGAGACTTGCACCTCTGTCGATGACCACTGACTCGATCACATAAGGCTGGTTGTTTACCGCTGCCTCGATCTCTTCAGGATATATGTTCTGGCCGTTTGCTGAGAGAATCATGTTCTTGCTGCGGCCCTTGATGAAGATATTGCCCTTCTTGTCGAGGAGTCCGAGGTCTCCTGTACGCATCCATCCGTCCTCGGTGAATGCTGCCTTTGTGGCCTCTTCGTTCTTGTAGTATCCGCTCATGATATTCATTCCGCGTGCCTGGATCTCTCCGACCTTTGTGTAAGGATCCTCAGAATCGATACGCACCTCTACGGTGTCGATAGCCTTTCCGCAGGACTTTGATGCGAACTCCCACCAGTCCTCGTATGCCATCAGAGGAGCTGCCTCTGTCATGCCGTAACCTACAGTGAAAGGAAGCTTGAATCTTTTGAACCACTTCTCTACATCAGGGTTGAGGGCAGCGCCACCCATCACGATCTCGCGGACCTTTCCGCCGAAAGCGTTGAGCAGGGTGTTGCGGATCTTCTTGAATATGAGCTGGTTTACTCCCGGGATTGCGCAGAGCACCTTCATTGCAGGCTTGTTCACTACAGGGGCAACCTTGCTCTTGAATATCTTCTCCATCACGAGAGGAACCGTGATCACGAGGTAAGGCTTCACTTCAGCCATAGCGCCGAGCAAGAGTGCCGGAGTAGGGGTCTTGCCGAGATAGTAGATCGACGAGCCTCCGCAGAGAGGATAGATGAGCTCGAACATCATTCCGTACATGTGGGCCATAGGAAGCATCGACACGATCTTGTCCTCAGGGTATGAAGGGAGTCTCTTCTGACCGAATGCAACGTTTGCGCTGATGCACTCGAAGCGGAGCATCACGCCCTTAGGCGCGCTTGTCGTGCCGGAAGTATAATTGATGATGGCGAGTTCCTTGTCGTTGTCGGTCGGATAATTGACATCCGCTGCTGTGAATCCGTTCGGATATTTTTCTGCGAAAAGAGCATCAAGGTTGTCGTTTGCCTTCTGGATCTTCTCATCGGCAGCATAAAGAAGCTTGAAATCGGCTGTCGAAACCACGGCCTTGATGTTAGGCATCTTTGCAATGTCGAGCTTTGGCCAGATGTCCATATCCGTGAAGAGAACGACGCTTTCGGAATGGTCAACGAGAGAGTTCACGCTGTCCGGATGGAAGTCTGCGAGGATAGGAACGACCACAGCCTCATATGTGTTGGCTGCAAAGAATGCGATGCCCCAGCGTGCTGAGTTCTTGGCGCAGAGGGCGATCTTCTGACCCTTTTCGATTCCTGATGCTTCGAAAAGAATATGCATCTTCTCGATCTGAGTGGCGAGCTCGCCGAATGTGAAAAGTTCGCCACGATAGTTTCCGAGGGCCGGACGGTCCCAGTTTGTCTTGATTGACTCTTCGAGTCGTGTGAAATAATGCTTCATCGTATCTGGTTAGACTTTAGTATTTGAATACATGCCTTGAGGAATCTGAAATTCCGGTCGCAAAAGTACTTAAATTTGCACGTGCGCATGTATAATTCATTATATTTGTGGCGAAACTCGCATTATGGTGGTGAGTTTTTAACCCTTAAAAGGAGTATTTTATGAAAAAGCGTCCTATCGTAGCACTTATCTATGATTTTGACGGCACATTGTCGCCGGGCAACATGCAGGAATTCGGATTCATCCAGGCCATCGGAAAGAAGCCGCAGGAGTTCTGGCAGGAAAGTGACGATATTGCAATGGGACAGGATGCCAG
Source organism: Bacteroidales bacterium (assembly GCA_017472115.1). Next base: position 12,770 of record JAFUQW010000021.1, read on the forward strand.
CAATATCCTCAGCTATATGAAACTTATGTTCGACGAAGCCCGCAAGGCCGGAATCAAGCTTCGACGCGACGACTTCAAAAGGTTCGGAGCATCTGTCGAACTCTTCGACGGAGTCCGCGAATGGTTCGGTCTCGTGAATGCATACGGAAAGGAGAGGGGAGTGAAGGTAGAACATTACATCAATTCTTCCGGACTGGCAGAAATGATCGAGGGAACCGACATAGCGAAAGAGTTCAAAAGGATATTCGCATGCTCGTTCATATATAATGAAGACGGAGAGGCCGAGTGGCCGGGAGTGGCGGTTGACTACACGGCCAAGACTCAGTTCCTTTTCAAGATCAACAAAGGCATTCTCAGTGTCCGAGACAACAAGAAGGTCAACGAAAGCAAGGCCGAGGACAACAAGCGCATTCCGTTCCCGCACATGATCTATTTCGGCGACGGAGAGACCGATGTCCCGTGCATGAAGATCGTGAAGATGTTCGGAGGACATTCGATAGCCGTCTATAATCCTGAAAACAAGAAGAAGGTCAATGTGGCCCGCAAGCTCCTTCGCCAGCAGAGGGTCAATTTCATGACTCCAGCCGACTATACAAAAGAGAGCAGAACCTTTGAACTGGTCTGCTCCATAATAAACAAGATCAGTGCTGATTTCGAACTTGCCCGCCTTGCCAAGGGCAAATGATCCTAATAGACCTTCACCTGAAGCTTGGCATAAGCCCTCTCGACCTTCGCGAGGGCTTTTTCTACGCTCTCGTCAGTTGCGAGAAGCACGCCGACGCGGCGGTGTCCCGCAATTTCAGGCTTTCCGAAAATTCTGATCTGAACTCCCGGCTCCGAAAGCACCTCCTCAAGGTTACAGAACTCATATTCCTTTGTCGTACCCTCGACTACGATAGCCTTCGATGCGGAAGGACCGTAGAACTGTACTGAAGGCACAGGAAGTCCGAGGATTGCACGTGCGTGGAGTGCGAACTCAGACATGTCCTGAGAAATCATTGTCACCATTCCTGTGTCATGCGGTCTTGGAGATACTTCGCTGAAGATCACCTCGTCACCCTTGATGAAGAGCTCGACTCCGAAGATTCCGTAGCCGCCGAGGGCATCGGTGATGGCTTTTGCAATGGCCTCCGCCTTCTGTATAGCTGTATCAGCCATAGGCTGAGGCTGCCATGACTCACGATAGTCACCATCGACCTGGTGATGTCCGATAGGTTTGATGAAAGTGGTGCCTCCGCAATGACGTACTGTAAGGAGGGTGATCTCGTAATCGAATTTCACGAATCCCTCCACTATGACCTTTCCGCTGCCTGCGCGACCGCCTTCCTGAGAGATTGTCCATGCCTTGTCTATATCTTCCTCAGACTTGATGGTGCTCTGTCCGTGTCCTGATGAGCTCATGACAGGCTTCACTACGCATGGTATGCCGATTTCTGCAACAGCAGCATCAAACTCCTCGCGGGTTTCGGCAAAACGATAAGGTGAAGTCGGAAGCCCGAGGGTTTCGGCTGCAAGCCTGCGGATGCCTTCGCGGTTCATCGTGAGCCTTGTGGCCTTTGCTGTCGGAATGACATTGAATCCCTCTTCTTCAAGCTCGACGAGCTTGTCTGTGGCTATGGCCTCGATTTCTGGAATAATGAAATCCGGGTTCTCCTCTTTGATGACGGCTTTCAGAGCCTCCCCGTCAAGCATGGAAAGCACATGATTCCTGTGTGCGATGTGCATAGCTGGAGCGTTGGCATACTTGTCGAGGGCTACAACCTCCACGCCGTAACGCTGAAGTTCGATTGCAACTTCCTTTCCGAGCTCGCCTGATCCGCAGAGGACGGCCTTCTTGCCTGATTTTGTGAATGTCGTTCCGATCTTTGTCATAGTTGTATGTTTTAGTTTATCTTTCTTCCACGCATATCCTGCAAAGATAATAAAAAATCAGGACGAATCCCATATCGGGACCCGTCCTGTCATAATTTAGTGGATAATCATCAGAAAGAAATGATCACCGCTCTGCTGAGTTCAGGTTTTGCAGCCTTCTTCACCACTTCAGACTTGACGATAAGTCTTTCTTTTGAAATACCGTATTTCGTGGTAAGAATGTCGAAAACATACTTGCCGCGCGCCTCGCTCAGATGCTGGTTGCGCTGTGCGGAACCTGTGTTTCCGTCTGCTGATCCCATGACCGTGAGATAGATCTTTGTGTTGTCATCTGCCTTTTCGATCAGGTTCTTTGCAAAGAAATCAAGATGCTGAAGTTCCTTTTCGCCGAGAGTCGCCTGGCCTATGTTGAAATACAGTGTTGCAGGCCCCATCTCCTCAAAGAACATTGTATAGTCCATCTTAGGCTGGTTCTTCAGATTCTTTACCTGCTTTTTGAGATCCGTATTGGCTTTTGCCAGTTCTGCATTCTCGACTTCAAGAGCTGCATTCGCCACTTCCAGAGCTGCTAATGCTGTCTCAAGAATAGCCGCTTTCTCTGCATTTGCAGCCTCGACTGCGCCGATCACTGTGGATGTCCTGATGAAGTTCGGCCACCCGAGATCGACTGCAAGTCCGGCAGTGACAGAAGGAAGCAGAGCAACTCCTTCCGATCCGTGTATGCGGCCGTTCACTACCGTAGCCCTCATGTCTATTATAAGGTCAAGTCTGTCTGCGAGTCGCAGATTGTGGAGCAGACCTGCTCCGACTGCCAGTTCATTATCTGCGAAATCAACGTCCTTCAAACCGTACGAACGGAAGTAACCGGCGTGCAGATAAGGAACAAAGTTCCAGAATCTGGTCTCTTTATACCCGCTGAATGCGTTGGATATGTTCCATAGGAAATCGCCATGGATGTACATGTATCCGAATTTCTCAAGATACATTCCTTTGTCAGCATCCCGTGTCGGACCAAGTACAGATGCATTATCCGACCATGTTCCTGACTGGAATCCCTGATATCCGACCCTCATTCCGACAGACGGTGTGAACCATTTTCCGAAGTTGGCGTCGATGCTTGGGGAGATTCTGACGTCATATCCTTCGTTGAGGAAAAGATTTATTCCACCACCGACACCGACAAACCAGTTGTCTCCGAATCGGTTGGTCTCATAAGGGCCACGGACAATCTTTCCGTTCTCATCCCTGTTACCGTTCTCCTGTGCGTTGATTGCAGGAGAGGCTGTCAATGAGACAGCAATAAGAGCCGCAGCTCCCAAAAAAATGTTAAGACGTTTCATAACCACTACTGTTAAAATGTGTTGTTATGAAACGCCTATACAAATTTGGTGTAAAAACCGTATTTTTTACGGAAAAATATTTTAATGTTACTTCTTCTCTTCCTCTACGGTAGGTGCGGAATCCTTGTACTTGAATCGGCGGATCTTCTGTGTGGCGGTTTTTTCGAACGGCTCCTTCATCACTTCCACAGAACTTACCTGTGATGCCTTGCTCACATTCTTGTTGGTGATTTTCAGTACTTTAGCCTTCCAGCTGTCGAGCTTTTCGTAGATCTTGTCCTCGCTTTCGTTGTCCCACTGTATGTAGTTCTCTACAGGCTGGACAAGTGCAACGAGTTTACCTCCTCGCTCCACGACTATGGATTCGCTCACGCCCTCGACATTGTTGATGACATTCTCGATCTCCTCTGGGTAGATGTTCTCGCCAGAAGGGCCGAGGATCATGTTGTTGTTCCTTCCCTTGATGTAGAATCTTCCCTTCTCGTCCTGCACTGCGATGTCGTTTGTGCGGAACCATCCGTCCTCTGTGAACACGCTCTTGGTGCGCCTAGGGTCCTTGTAGTAGCCGAGCATCACGTTAGGGCCCTTTGCAACCACTTCACCCTCACCGGTTTCCGGATTCACATTGTGGAGTTTCAGTTTTACATTATATACCGGATAGCCGAACGAGCCTACGGTCCTCCATCTGTTCATCGAATATCCCAGAAGAGGGGAAGTCTCCGTGAGACCATAGCCGATGGCATACGGGAATTTTGCCTTAAGGAGGAAATTCTCCACTTCAGGGTCGAGTTTCGCTCCTCCGATTCCGTAGAATGAGATGTGACCTCCGAAGGTGGCCTTCAGCTTCATGCCTATTATCCTGCACATAAGGCCGTTCATATGCTGGTTCATCCATGTCAGCGTGCGGCTCTTCTGGATAGTAGGAAGTACGCTGCCCTTATATACCTTTTCTATGATGAGGGGTACGGTAAGCATGGTGGTAGGCTTCACTATCTTGAGTGCCTTCATCAGCAGAGATGCCACAGGCGGCTTAGGAAGATAATAGACCGTTGCACCGCAGTACATAGGGTAGAGCATGCTCAGGGTCATTTCAAGTGTGTGCGCCATAGGAAGCACCGAAAGCCATCTGTCCTTTTCACCCCTCTTGCAGGAGTGGTAGCAGGTTATCACGTTGGAAGCGAGGTTCCTGTGGCTGAGCACAACTCCCTTAGCGCTTCCTGTGGTGCCTGAAGTGTAGATTATCGTCGCTATGTCCTCAGGGGTCGGGATCACGGTCCTGCCGTCGCATGTGAACTTTTCGTCATCCACCTTGATGGCCTCGAATGTGTCGATGTCGATGACCAG
>JAFUQW010000157.1 GCA_017472115.1 Bacteroidales bacterium
GAGCACCCTGTGACAGATATCGTAGGTGGTGCGAAGGTTTCTTCAAAGATCACCATCATCGATAAGCTTTTCGACGCAGTTGACAAAATGATCATCGGCGGCGGTATTGTTTACACGTTCAAGAAGGCTCAGGGCGGAAAGATCGGCCGTTCACTCTGTGAAGACGACCAGATGCAGCTCGCTCTCGACACTCTCAAGAAGGCTGAGGAGAAGGGCGTGAAGATCTATCTCTCTAAGGAGGTCGTGATCGCTGACGATTTCTCTAACGATGCAAACACCAAGATCTGCCTCAATACAGAGATTCCTGACGGTTGGGAAGGTATGGACGCTGCTCCAAGCACTCTCGCAACATGGGAAGAGGTTCTCATGCAGTCTAAGACCATCCTCTGGAACGGTCCTGTAGGCGTTTTCGAGATCCCGGCATTCGCAAAGGGAACCAACCGCATCGCTGAGATCCTCGCAAAGGCAACAGCTGAGAACGGAGCATTCACACTCGTCGGTGGCGGTGACTCAGTAGCTGCAGTGACTCAGATGGGTTACGCAAATAAGGTAAGCTATGTGTCAACAGGTGGTGGCGCAATGCTCGAGTACCTTGAGGGCAAGGAGCTTCCTGGTATCGCAGCAATCAGAGCGTAATTCCTCTTTATATTTACAAATGAGGTTCGGTATTGCCGAACCTCATTTGTTTTTTCTATATTTGCACGTTGTTAAAATGAAATGATATGTTAGAGACATTGGTCGTGAACTGGCACATGAATCCGGAGATATTCAGCATCGGTCCGGTTTCTCTCAGATGGTATTCGGTGCTTTTCCTTTCCGGATTCTTCTTCGGATGGTATATATTCAAATGGTTCTTCAAGAAGGAAGGAATTCCTACAACTCTTCTGGACCCGCTTCTCTTCACCCTTCTGATCGGTACCATAGTAGGAGCACGTCTCGGACATTGTCTCTTCTATCAGCCGGATTACTACCTTGGCAGCTGGAAGGGATTCACGGAGATCTTCATGCCTTGGAAAGGCGGTCTTGCCAGTCATGGAGGCACGATAGCCCTGATATTTGCAATGTGGTGGTTTGCAAATCGTTATGGCCGTAAGTATGACTTCGATTTTCTTTGGATTCTCGATCATCTCTGCATCCCGGTCTGCTTCGCAGGTGCCCTCATCCGTCTCGGCAATCTCTGTAATTCGGAGATCTACGGCGATGTGACAAGCCTTCCGTGGGGATTCATCTTCGAACTCAGAGGCGAGACCCTTCCGAAGCACCCGACCCAGCTTTATGAGGCCCTGAGTTACACGATTCTCGGCGTCGTCCTCATTCTCCTTTATAAATATAAGGCTCAGAAGATGTACAAGGGCACCTTTATCGGAGTGTTCTTCATCGTACTTTTCGGAATGCGCTTCCTCATCGAATTCATCAAGGAGCCTCAGGTCGGCTTCGAAGAGAACATGGTCCTTAACATGGGCCAGTGGCTCAGTGTGCCGTTCATTCTGATGGGAGCAGGACTTGTTATCTATGCTTATATAAAGAAACAGCCGGTGCTTGCTGTGCATCCTGAGAAGAAGAAGCAGACACCTACCCACTACGCCAAAAGTCTCGCAAAATGATGACTTCCGAAGAAAGAATAGCGGAAGTCCTTGACTTTCTCGGCCGGAACGGACTCGGATATGAAATCCACAGACATCCGCCTCTTCCTACGATCGAGCTCGCTCTCGAATACTGGAAGGAGATAGATTCCGTCCATTGCAAGAACCTCTTCTTCCGCAATCACAAGGGCAACAGGCATTATCTTGTCGTGTTCGAGTGTCACAAGGAACTCGACATTCATTCGCTTGAGCATATGCTTCACCAAGGCAAGCTTTCCTTTGCTTCGGCTGAAAGGATGGTGCGATGCCTCGGGTTGCTGCCGGGTTCTGTCTCGCCTCTCGGACTGATTCATGATCCTGAGACAGAAGAACTTACAAAGGAACATTTCCCTAACGGACATCGTGTGAAACTCTTTCTCGACAAAGATCTTCAGACAGCGGCGAGAGTAAGCTTTCATCCTTGCGACAACACTGCAAGCGTCGTACTGGCTCATGAGGATTTCATGCGTTTCCTTGAAATCTGGGGCGGCGAATATGAGTGGCTGGATGTGACGGCGGAAATTTAGCTGATATCCTTAAGCTTTTCATCCATTATATCTTTCGAACGCAGGGTCAGGAGGGTCTTGCGAAGGTTCTGCCTGTATTTCAACGGTGAAACGCCAGTGTGCTTCTTGAAGAATTTTCCGAATGATGACTGGTCTGAGAATGACATTTTTTCAGCAATCTGCTGGATTGTCAGTTCCGGATCTCTCAGGAGTCTCGCTGCTGTTTCTGTTCTCATCGCGGCGATGACGGTGCTGATGGGTACAAGTGCCTTGTTCTTTACAATCAGTGACAGATACTGCTTTGATATGCAGAGTTTTTCGGCATAGAATCCGACGCTCGTCTCCTGCATTCCGTAAGTATAGAGAAGTTCGGTGAATTCCTTTATTATGGTGTCTGAGTGTTTCATTTCGCTGTAATGCAGCGGCTCGAGAAGGCCGTATTTCTTCCACATCATATCTGCCATGTCTGTCAGCAGGATGTAGAAGTATGCGTAGTTGATCTCTTCGGCGAAATGATGTTCCTTATTTGAAAGCGACATTATCATGTTCCTGATGTCCCTGCATAGCACATTTATGCTCTCCCTGTCGATTTCATATCCGCCGAAACCATGGTCCATATTGAATCGGAAGTCAGGAGGAAAAGGGTTTCTGTTACGGAAAATGTCTTCGATGACATTTCTGTCAGTTGCCGTTGCCATCGCGTGCAGACCGTTGCTGTAGTCGATTTCATATATTTCAGCCCAGGTCGGAAGGTTGATATAGGTGTTTTTCTCGAAATGCATGACTTTTCCGTTAATGATAAGGTCTATCGAGCCTTCAATGATGATTATCACCAGATGGTATTTGGGCCTTCTCGGTCTGGCATATACGATATGATCTTCGCCTTCAATTTCGCATGCGAATATGTAATTGTCTATATAACCAACCTTTTTGACGCTTTTTTCGCCAAACAGGATGGCCGGTGTGGTGGTCTTTTGCCTTTTTTCTGCCATTTTTGTACTTTTGTGGCTCAAATTTACAATATTTAGCAGATAAAACCAAATCTGTAGTATTTTGAACCAAAACAAATCCGGCAGATGGCGCGAAATTTGCGGAAAATATGCCCTTGCAAAATTAATAGTTAGTGTAATATAAAATGAAAAAAGATTTAGCGGTAATTCTGATGACGGCTGCAGGTCTGCTTTCCATTGTTCCTGCCGATGCGCAGTTCAGGAGAAAGTCTGCAGAGGAAGAAGTCGAGCCGATGACTGAAGCACAGCTCATTCTTCAGGAGGCGGAATCGTCTGAAAGACCTGTCGTCATCACATTGGAACAGGCGCTCGAGATTGCATTGAGCGAGAGTGTGTCGGTAAAGGTTGCCGACATGGAGATCGAAAGGACCGGTTATGCAAAGAAAGGAAGCTATGCGGCCCTTTTCCCTCAGATTGACATTTCAGGTGCTTATCAGAGGACGATAAAGAAGCAGGTGATGTATATGGACTTCGACATGAGTTCACTCGGTGGAATGGGCGGTGGTACCGGCACTGAAGGTGAAGGTGGCGAAGGAACGACTCTTCCGGACGGCACCGTAATCCCTGATGGTGTGGAAATTCCGGAGGATGTCGAGATTCCTGAAGTGGATACGGAAACATCGGACAACGGCGGCGGTCTCGAAGTCGGCCGTTGGAACACCTGGAGTGCAGGTGTGTCGGCTGCAATGCCTTTAGTAAACGCACAGCTGTGGAAGAGCCTTAAGATTTCCGGAATGGATGTGGAGCTTGCAGTGGAAAAGGCCCGCAACTCGCGTCTGGAGACAGTCACTCAGGTGAAGAACGCATATTTTGCCATTCTCTTTGCAAAGGAAGCGTTCGAGGTGTATAAGGACGTATATGAGAATGCTGTTGACAATCTTAACGAGACTCAGAAGAAATTCGATGCCCAGAAGGCTTCCGAATTCGACCTTGTCAGGGCTAAGACCACAGTGGAGCAGGCGGTTCCGAATGTCTATAATGCAGAGAGTTCGATCATTCTTGCATTGTGGCAGCTCAAGGCTGTCCTCGGTGTCGATCTTGACATGAACATCGACGTGGCCGGAAACCTTGCCGACTATTCTCAGCACATGTATTATGACATACATCAGCATGACGAGATATATCTTGACAGGAACTCGACCATGAAGCAGCTCGCGATTCAGGCAGAAATGCTTGCGGAGACGGTAAAGCTTCAGCAATACGCCAATATCCCTTCACTTGCCGTGGCATTCAACTTCAGTATCAACGCCATGACCAATGACTTCAAGTTCAGCGAATACCGCTGGACTCCGTATTCATACGTAGGCCTCAGCCTCAGCATTCCGGTGTTCTCCGGAGGAAAGCGCTATCAGGCCATCCGTCAGGCGAAGAACCAGTATCAGCAGGTTCAGCTTCAGACCATGAATACGGAACGTCAGCTCAAGATAGCCATACGTCAGAATCTCAATACGATGGAGATGAACATGAAGAGCTATTATGCGGCACAGAATGCGGTAGGTTCGGCACAGAAGGCATATGACATAGCACAGGCCTCATATGAGGCGGGAATGAGCACGCTGATAGAGCTCAACGACGCTCAGCTTGCCCTTACCCAGTCGCGTCTCGCCGAGTCGCAGGCAATATATAATTTCGTTGTGGCGAAGGCTCAGCTCGAGCAGACACTCGGACAGGATTTCATCGCCGGACAGTATTAAAAAGATAATAATTAAAAGAAATAAATCCATGAAGACTATTTTCAGAACAATGTTCCTTGCCGGAGCCCTCGTTGCGGTTGCCGGCTGTGGCAATAATGAAAAGAATACGGAGACCGTTAAGGTTGTCGATGATACTCCGACAGTCTCTGTTGTGCAGGTCGGTGTGCAGAATGTGCCTCAGGACGTGACATATACATCTACTGTTCAGCCGTTTGTCAAGAACAATATCGTGCCTCAGGGCGGTAACCGTATCAAGAAGATCAATGTCGAGGTCGGTGATTTCGTGAAGCAGGGTCAGGTTCTTGCCGAGATGGATATGACCCAGCTCCAGCAGGCTGAGCTCCAGCTTGTCAACAACGAGATCGAGTACAACCGTCTCAAGACCCTCTATGAGGCAGGCGGACTTTCCAAGTCGGATCTCGATGCTATCGAGATGGCCTACAAGGTGAGCAGGACTACATATGAGAACCTTCTCGAGAACGCCATCCTCACTTCACCTATCGACGGCGTGATCACAGCCCGCAACTACGATGTCGGCGATATGTACGCGATGAGCGCGCCTCTCTTCACTGTGGAGCAGATCAAGCCTGTCAAGCTTCTCGTGGCAGTGTCCGAGAGCGATTATTCCAAGGTGAAGAAGGGTGACTCGGTAGAGGTCACTGCCGATGCCGTTCCGGGCAAGACATTCTATGGAAAAGTAACAAGAATATATCCTACTGTAGATCCTGCAACCCGTACGGTGACCGTAGAGGTGCAGGTTGCCAACAATTACAGCACACTTCGTCCCGGAATGTTCACAAGGGTGAAGCTTAACTTCGGCACAAACAGGAGTGTTGTTGTTCCGGATGTTGCCGTAGTGAAGCAGCAGGGCTCCGGAGAGCGTTTCATCTATGTTCTCAATGATGACGGAACAGTGACATATCAGCCTGTGGTTCTCGGCCGTCGCCTCGGTGCCGAATACGAGGTGCTCGATGGCATAAAGGATGGTGCAAAGGTTGTCACAGGCGGTCAGCTCCGTCTTAAGGATGGTGTAAAGGTAGTGGTTAAATAATAAGTCCGAATATGAGCATTTACAGAAAAGCGGTCAATAATCCGGTCACCACGGCACTGATCTTCATTGCCTTGGCTATATTCGGTGTTTTCTCGCTGATAAACATATCTCTTGACAGATTCCCTAAGTTCGATGCCAATGTCGTGATGGTCATGTCGTCGTATCCGGGAGCCAGTGCAGAGGATATCGAGACCAACCTTACCAAGGTCCTCGAGAACTCCCTCAACGGTGTGAGTGACCTCAAGAACATCACATCGACTTCAAAGGAAAACATAGCCCTCATCACTCTCGAATTCGTGGAAGGAGTCGATATCGATGTCGCTACGAATGATGTGCGAGACAAACTGGATATGGTGAACTCCATCCTTCCTGACGGAGCTTCACTCCCTGTCATCTTCAAATTCAGCGCTGATGACATGCCTATCATGATCATGGCTGCGACAGCGAACGAGAGCCTTCCTGCCCTTGAGAAAATTCTTGATGACAAGGTGGCGACTCCGCTTGCCCGTGTGTCGGGAGTGGGTACAGTGTCGGTTGCAGGTGCGCCTCAGCGTGAGATCCAGGTCTATGTGGATCCTAACAAGCTGGAGGCATACGGCTTGACAATCAACGGCATAGCCGGCATAATCGCAGCAGAGAACAGGAATGTGCCGAGCGGTACCATCGATATAGGTTCGAACTCTTATGCTCTCCGTGTTGAGAAGGAATTCACATCGGCAGAGCAGATGCTGGACATCGTAGTGGGCCATTCAAACGGAAAGACCATCTATCTCCGAGATGTTGCGAGAGTGATCGACGGTGTCGAGGAAAGATATCAGGAAGCGTATGTGAATGGCGTCCAGGGTGCGCAGATCGTGATCCAGAAGCAGTCTGACGCCAATGCCGTGAATGTGATCAGAGGTGTTCAGAAGGAAATGAAGAAGATAGTGAAGGATCTTCCTTCCGACATCAACATCACTACCGTGATGGACAGTTCGGAGAATATCCTCAATACTCTCAACTCCTTGAAGGAGACCATTATAGTGACCTTCCTCATCGTCATGCTCGTGGTGTATCTCTTCCTTGGAAGATGGAGAGCCACATTCATCATCGTGCTTGCGATTCCGATCTCTCTCCTTGCTTCATTGATGTATCTCTGGGCTACAGGCAACACGCTCAAC
>JAFUQW010000158.1 GCA_017472115.1 Bacteroidales bacterium
CACGACATCGAGACCGAGATCGCCAAGTATCTTTAATGGATATAAGACAGAAGATAAAGTTATTTCCTCATTCCCCCGGAGTCTATCGTTATTATGACTCCGAGGGGAATGTCATATATGTAGGTAAGGCAAAGGACCTGCACAAGAGAGTCGCGCAGTATTTCGTGCCGGCGGAAAGGCTTACCCGCAAGACTGCGGTGATGGTCTCGAAGATTGCAGACGCCGAATATACTGTCGTTGAGTCCGAAGCAGACGCACTTCTTCTCGAAAACAACCTCATCAAGCAGTTCAAGCCCCGCTACAACATCCTTCTGAAGGACTCCAAGACCTATCCGTGGATATGTGTCAGCGCGGACGATTTTCCGAAGGTGTTCCTGACCCGCCGGATGGTGAAGAACGGCTCACGTTATTTCGGACCATACAGCAGCGTGGTGCATGCCCGCAATCTTGTGGAATTCTTCCACAGCGTCTATCCTCTCCGCACATGCAATCTCAAGATCACCTCAGATGCCATCCTGCGCGGCAAGTTCCGTCCTTGCCTGAACTTTCATATCGGCAAATGCAAGGGCTGCTGCATAGGGGGAATATCTCAGAAAGAATATAACGACAACATCGAGGAGATAGTCAATCTGCTTAAGGGCGGTGGTCGCGAGGTGATACGGCATTACAGGGCGCTCATGCAGGAGGCTGCCGAAAGGATGGACTTCGAGCAGGCTCAGGTCTATAAGGAGAAGATGCTGTCACTCGAACAGCACTACAGCAAGTCTGTGATAATGAATGCAGTAGTGGGAGATGTAGATGTATTCTCGCTTATCATGGATGCGGGCGAGGCTTTCGGTAACTTCATGAGAGTCCGTGGCGGTGCCGTCATACAGTCTCTGAATCTCGGGTTCAGGATGATGATCGAGGAAGAACCGGAGTCCGTGCTTGCGACATTCATAGGAGAAATCAGGGCTAAATTCGGAAACCTGTCGCGTGAAGTCATAGTTCCGTTCAAGCCGGATCTGGAGCTCGAGGAAGCCGAATTCAAGGTGCCTGTACGTGGCGACAAACTTTCTCTGCTCGAGTTAAGTGCAAAGAATGCCAGGGAAATGCAGCTGAATGCCCTTCTTCAGAGGGAGCATACCGATCCGGACAGCTATAGGAACATGGTCATGGAGTCGCTTATGAAGCAGATCGGAATGAAGGAACTGCCCGTACATATCGAATGTTTCGATAACTCCAACATCCAGGGTACCAATCCGGTTTCGGCCTGTGTGGTATTCCGCAATGCTGTGCCCTCTAAGAAAGATTACCGCCATTTCAAGGTCAAGACCGTCGTAGGGGCCAACGACTATGCGACGATGAAGGAGGTGGTCAACAGACGATATTCCAGGATGCTGGAAGAAAATCCTGATGATCTGCCGCAGCTTGTCGTGATAGATGGTGGAAAGGGGCAGCTGGCATTTGCTTACGAAGCCCTGTCGGAGCTTGGCCTGACGGAAAAACTGACTCTGATAGCTCTTGCTGAACGTATGGAGGAGGTCTATAGGGTGGGTGATCCCTATCCTATGTTCATCGACCGTAATTCTCCGGCCCTGAAGGTGCTGCAGCAGATCAGAGACGAGGCACATCGTTTCGGAATCACTTTCCATCGCAAGCTAAGAGGCAAGGCGCAGGTGGAATCTGCCCTCACGGGCATCAAGGGAGTGGGAGAAAAGACCGAGCAGAGGCTGCTTCTGCGTTACGGCAGTGTGGCACGTATCGCAGCGGCTCCTTTTGAAGAACTTGCAGAAATGGTCGGCCGTGCTCTTGCCGAAAGAATATTGAATACATTAAACAATGAATAACAAGGTTTTATCACTCTACGACTGGTTTCTGATAGCAGGAGTCATCGTTTCAAACATCGTCTATACCCTATTGTCGGGCAATATTGACATTATCGGATCCGTAGCGGGTATTGCCGGCGTGCTCTGTGTGGTGCTCGTCGCAAAAGGAAGCATCTGGAACTATCTTTTCGGTCTTGTGAATGTATCGATGTATGCCTATATCTCTTACAAGGCGGCTCTTTATGGAGATGCCGCCCTGAATGCCCTCTACTATGTTCCGATGCAGTTCATCGGATGGTGGCAGTGGCGCAGGAGGGGAGCGGCGGTGTCAGAGGCAGAGTCCGGAGGAGCAGGAGTTCAGGTCAAGGCGCGCAGATTCACGTGGAAGCAGAGGGCTCTGCTTTTCGCAGGATGTGCTGCAGGAGTGATTGCAGGAGGCTTTATCCTCCGGTATTTCGGTGATCCGCAACCTTTCAAGGATTCGACTACGACAGTTCTCAGCATTGTGGCACAGGCCTTGATGGCTCTGGCTTTCATGGAACAATGGGCACTATGGATAATAACAAATATCGTGAGTGTGGTGATGTGGTCCATCTGCGTAGTGCGTGGAGAGGCCCATGCAGCGGTTATGGTGATAATGTGGATTTTCTATCTGCTCAATTCCATCAATGGTCTGAGAGTATGGCTGAAGCTCAGCCGATGACCTTATATGGACAAAATTTTCTTTTCTCGATTTTTTTTACTTAATTTGCACCGTTTTTAGCGCAAATACGTGTATTGAAATACTAATTATTAACTAAAAAATTAACGTTATGGCTAATATTGCAGAAGACGTAAAGGCAATCATCGTTGAGAAACTCGGCGTAGATGCTTC
>JAFUQW010000022.1 GCA_017472115.1 Bacteroidales bacterium
GAGCAGGCTCGCGAGATCATCAAGACCGTTTCTGCAGAGAAGGCAGCAAACCTTCCTGAGCAGATGGTAGCAAACATCGCAAAGGGTCGTCTCCAGAAGTTCTTCAAGGAGCAGACTCTCGAGGAGCAGGGCTACCAGATGGGTGACGGCAAGACTCCTGTAAAGGATGTTGTCAAGGCAGCTGATGCTGAGGCTAAGATCCTTGCATTCAAGAGAGTATCACTCGCCGACTAATCAATAGTCCATATATAAGAATAGCGACCGGTCACAATGACACGGTCGCTATTTTTTTTTGTGGTTTCTCCACGAATCCAGGCCTTTTGATGGACAAACCCGATGCGGACCTACGTTTCTCCACCAAAACCGGCCTTTTGATGGACAAACTGTCTTATCGGATCAGGTGGAGAGCTCCGAGACCGTATGCTCCGAGCAGGACAGTGTGGACGGTGAGCTTGAGCCAGAGGGCCATGTCAGGAAGCAGAAGTGAGATGCCATAGACGGCTCCCATCAGGAGGAAGATGCCGCCGAGCCTGCCCCAACGGTATGGGATAGGGTAGTGCTTCGCTCCGAGGATGGAACTGATGATGAACATCACTATGTAGCTTGCCAGATGGCCGAATGCGGCTGCCCAATATGAGTAGCGCGGCATGAATACCACGATCACGACTGCTGTGACGGCAAGCCCGGCGAGAGTGATCCAGATGGCCATGTTGGTCTTACCGGAGAGCTTGTACCACATCGAAACATTGAAAAGCATTCCGAGGATCATGTATGAGAGCAGCATCACCGGCACTACTCCCACGGCAGACCGGAACTGAGGACCGAGGATCAGGGCAATGATGTCTATATATAATATGACTCCGAGGAATACCAGTCCGCAGAAGGCCGTGAAATATTCCTGTACCTTGGCATACAGTTCCTTCGAGTCCTTTTCCTTTGCTCTTCTGAAGAAGAACGGCTCAGCCGCGTATCTGAACATCTGGATGAAGAGGTTCATGATCACTGCCAGCTTCACTGCCGCCTGGTAGAGTCCGAGAGATGAACGCCATGCCTCCGCATTCGTGTCGAAATATCTGAAAAGTATCCTGTCGAGGAAGTCGTTGACGACTCCCGGGAGAGCCGCTATCATGAGCGGAAGAGAGTAGGCAAGCATCTGGCGCAGAAGTTT
Source organism: Bacteroidales bacterium (assembly GCA_017472115.1). The sequence goes on from JAFUQW010000022.1 coordinate 1,169, forward strand.
CGGGTCCAGCCTGAAACTGAGCCTGAGGTAGTCAGGAATGAAAAGCAGTCCGCACACCACGCAGCTGATGAAGATCGAGAAAATGACATAACTGAAGTCCGGAGTCGCCGGGATGAAGTGAAGCAGCCACACATCGGACGGAGTCAGAGACGAAACATCTCCCGCAGGAGCTGCCGAAAGGCAATGCTTAGGGAACCATAGGAAAAGCACGAGATTGGCTGCGGTCTCGGTGATTATCTTTATTGTCTTGAATATCGCGAACTTGAGAGCCTTGTTCTCCTGCCTGAGCTTTGCAAATAGAATGGCTGTTACGGAATCGAGAGCAAGGATTCCTCCCATATACATTATGCATGACCGGTAGCCGTGATAGCCGAGTGCGTCTGAAATAGGAGTCGCGAATGCAATCATCAGCGCAAGGAAGGTGGCGCTTATGCAGAACACCGTCACGAATGCATTGGAATAGACCTTTCGCGGATCAACTCCCTCCTTGTTGGCGAAACGGAAGCAGCCCGTCTCTAACCCGAGTACCAGAACCACTTGAAGCACAGCTATATAGGCCATGAATTCGGTGACCACTCCGTAGCTTTCGGGGCTGAGGAGTCTTGTGTAGATCGGAACGAAAAGGAAGTTTATGATGCGGGCGAGGATGGTACTCAGACCATAAATCATCGTCTGCCCCGCCAATTGTTTCAAGGGATTTGCCATAATGAGAGCAAAAATAGTTATTTTTGTCAAATTATTGTCATCCTGAGCGAAGCATTGTAATCTTGAGCAAAGCATTGTCATCCTGAGCGGGACATTGTCATCCTGAGCGAAGCGAAGGATCTTTTTACGATATTAAATTTTGAATATATATGAAACGATTGATTTTAATAATTGCGGCAGCCATGACGATTGCCTCATGCGCATGCAGGAACGAATCAGAGCAGACCGCTGAAACACAGACAGAAATGGAAAAGACAGTAATTGCAGAACCGGAATTCGAGATGGTGACGTCCCACGGCACAATGAAGCTCAAGCTTTACAGCATGACCCCTAAGCACAGGGACTACTTCGTTAAGCTCGTTAATGAGAAATATTATGACGGAACGCGTTTCCACAGGATAATCGAAGGATTCATGATCCAGGGAGGAGACCCGTATTCACGTGACACATCGAAGATCGACCTCTGGGGTCAGGGAGGTCCGGACTATACCGTACCTGCAGAATTCGTGAGCCAGTACTGGCACAAGAAAGGCGCGATCGCAGCAGCCCGCAAAGGTGATATGGCCAACCCTACCAAGGCTTCGTCAGGATCACAGTTCTATATAGTCCATGACGAGAACAACTGCCTCCACCTCGACGGTCAGTATTCGATTTTCGGTGAGGTTACCGAGGGCCTTGAGGTTATCGACAGGATTGCCGCTGTCCCTACAGACCGCTATGACAGGCCATACGAGGATGTCATGATCATTACTGTAAAGCCTCTGAATGTTGAGCCGGAGGAAGTCCCTGCCGAGCCTGCAGATACCACAAAGACAGAGTAGCGGATGAAGAATCTGAAAGGAAAATTCACGACGATATTCTTCGACGCCGACGATACCCTCTGGGAGAACGAACAGTTCTTCAGGGATGCCGAAGCAAAGTTTACCGGACTTCTGAAGGACTTCACTTCTCCGGAGGGCGTGCAGCAGATGCTCTGGGAGAAGCAGGAGGACAATATCCCTCTCTTCGGCTACGGGTCCAAGACCTATATGATAGGCATGACCGATGCAGCTGTCGAACTATGCGGAGGTCATCTGCCCGATCATATATATAATGGTGTCAAGAAGATAATCACTGACCTTGCTTTCCATGAGCTGCAGATTATTGAAGGAGTCGAGGATGTCCTTCAGGCCCTTCAGGGGCATTATCGCCTCGTGGTTGCGACCAAGGGAGATCTTCCGGAGCAGATGGGCAAGTTCCGACAGTCCGGCCTGGTCAAATATTTTCATCACTGCGAGGTCATGGAGAACAAGGACGAGCAGAATTATTTCGAACTTGCAGCCAAGCATGACCTTGATCCGGAGCAGCTCCTGATGATCGGTAATTCGGTGAAGTCGGACATAGCTCCGGTGGTGAATGTCGGCGGATGGGCCATCCATGTGCCCCATGAAGTCGTATGGGTACATGAGATGATGGACATGCCTCAGTCCGACCGCATCATAGAAGTGCAGAGCATCAGGGACGTGTTGTCATATCTGCTGTAAAGACGCTTCCACTTCGCCTCACAGTATACACAGACTGTCATTCTGAGCATCAGCGAAGAATCTTTAAGATTAAGATGCCTCACTTCGTTTCAGATGACAGTGACGAAGTAATCTCTATGATGTAAACTGATATATCATTTCCATATTTTATGAAAGGTTTTCATTATATCGATTGGATTGTTCGTCAGATTGGGTGATTTTTGTCGTTTTGGGTGAGGTTGAGAAGCTTTTGGCACAGAATTAGCAATAAACTTAACTCGAATAGTTTTTTCATAGGTTAAGTTTTAGGTTAGAATTGCGGTGGCCTTCCGATGTGAATCGGGAGGCCACTATCTTTTACTTTGTATCAATGAGTTTGTTTGGTTATATTGAAGGGGACGACTGAAAGACTTTGTTCCATCCCCTCAATCGTCCCCTAAGCCAAAAGCGTGCAGAGCATCTTACGATGCCGTCCCTGTCAGACTACTTGCGTACCCCAATACGCCTGTAGTAAGATGAGACATTCTCGGTCTTCCCAAAACGAACCCGCGTGTACGACTTCACTTTTAGAAGAACAGGTACTCTCACTTCAACCAGAAGCATGAGACCAGCATAAGAATAGTCTTTTTTCTTCATAATTAATGTTGGATATCTGTAAAAGACATTCTGGAGATCTCACCCCTCCCTCTGATTGAGTATGCTTTCGGCTCTATGTCTAAAAAAAATAAGGCATTCCAGTTGGGGCTGAAATGCCATACTTTATTATCCAACATCTTCAATGAAGACAATGCAAAGGTATGAATAAATTTCATTCATGCAAATTTTCATAGTGGTGATTTGTTTCGCACAAGATATCAAGCTGTCTCTAACGCCACAAGGAGATAGTCCGTTTCATATTCCAGAAATTCGACAAGCCACTTATGATCCACGATGCTACCCCACTGAATAACATGATCTAAAATATCTTCCTTCTGCATCTTTACCACCCAACATCCCCAATCGGTCTGCACAGCATCTTCATGATTCATAATAACACCATATAGCCCATTGCATTCAAGATATGGAGTGATTTGGTCTGGATAGTATCCATGATAGTCACCTTCACCTGCCTTTGCGATTCCATAATCAAATGTTTCGGATTGAACCTTTCCGATATAAACGTGCATTCCCATATATAATATATTTATAGATTATTCAACGGGTTGGCCATCCCTACACCAAGCATCAAACGCCATGAGCATTGCCAAATCCTCTGCATCAGCATCATTAGGAATGTCCAGACTCACTGGAAGCCCCTTTGCAAGTCTTTCCTGAGTAATACTCTTCATTTTTCTGTTAAATTCTGAAGCACCGAAATTGTAAGACTTTTCGATGTTTTCTTTTGCCATAACGAAATCCTTTTTTGCTGAAATATGCCTCATGGCAAGAGCATATTCATCATTGTCGGCAAATCGGCATTCTCCATCTGTTACTACCAGACATTGCGGTCCACCGACGCAAAGAGCGGCATCACCATCCATGCAGTCGTCAGTAAACATATACTCGACGAAATGCTTTCCTTGTTCTAATTCACCGAGGTACTTATAATCCCCTGACGGGTCATTTATAAATTGTTTTGCAATGTTCAGTACTTTCTCCATAACATATCAATAAATTCTAAAAGGGCTTTACTGATCTCGACGGCTTTTACCCCGCACGAACAGGCTCTCTGTAAATTTAATGGAAGGGGTTACCCCTTTCGCAGGGGAGCTTAAGCTTTCGTCTGAGAACTTAACTTCCAACCCTTTCGATACAGCAAAAATAAAACGCCCTTGTGCCGAATCATTACACAAGGGCTGGTTTTTATTTAAAATCTGGCAATTCAAAAAGGGCGTAGGCGAGGTGGTAATCATTATCCTTTATATCTACTATGTTTTTGTCAATCAACTTCAGCTGAGAACGAGTTTCCATCTCGGGATTTTTTGCCACTTCACCCATTATATATGGAAGGACTTTCTCTTTCCAATCAATCACACCATCAGACTTCTTATCTGTCTTATATGCCTTACCAATAGTATTATGTTCCCGCCAAAAATCCGCCAAAATCAAGCAATAAAACGTATAACCATTAAACTCATATTCCGCTTTTAGACGACGCTTCAAATCATGGTTTTTCCCATGCCGCATCATTCTTTCAATATCATTTGCGACATAGTCAAACCCTTGTTTCTTCGTTAATCTTTTGGCCTCTATAAAATATATCTCCTTCCTATTGCGATCCACTATAATTCCATCAACATGAATAGTATCATCTTGCTTGTTCTTATCCTCATTATATCTTATCGGGAACTCCACCCAAGTCAAAACTCCATCCGCCCCTCCTTTGTACACTGACTGGAATTTAACAACCTGATTACATTCATGAATCGAGAACCGAAACTCATCTCCACTTTTACTTTCGGGAACATGCTCATACTTTGCCCAAGGTTCAAAGACACTAAACACATTTTTATATTCTTCACAATAGTTACAGAACACAGTTGAAATAAATTTTTCTACTTCTTCTTTAGACATAAACACTACGATTAATTGGTTACTCCGCAAAGATAGTGATATAATGTGCCAAAGTGATGCACAAAAACAACTTCGGATGTTACACTTTTAACCTTTTTAGGATTCTAAGTTTTAGGTTAGAATTGCGGTGGCCTTCCGATGTGAATCGGGAGGCCACTATCTTTTGTTGAGTATCAATAAGTTGTGCTGAGTTATAATGAAGGGGACGACTGAAAGACTTTTTCCATCCCCTCAATCGTCCCCTAAGCCAAAAGCGTGCAGAGCATCTTACGATGCCATCCCTGTCAGACTACTTGCGCACCCCAATACGCCTGTAGTAAGATGAGACATTCTCGGTCTTCCCAAAACGAACCCGCGTGTACGACTTCACTTTTAGAAGAACAGGTACTCTCACTTCAACCAGAAGCGTGAGACCGGCATAAGAATAGTCTTTTTTCTTCATTTGGTTTCTACTAATTGCTGTAAAAGACATTCTGGAGATCTCAACTCTCCCTTGTGTGAAGTACACCTTTGGCTCTCTTTCTAAAAAATAAGGCACTTCAGTTGGGGCTGAAATGCCATATCTTTAGCAATTAGTGTCACCAAATGACTCTGCAAAAGTACGAATAATTTTTATTCCTGCAAATTTCCCTATCTATACTTTAACCTTTTCCGTATTCTATGCTTCATGTCAGAATTGC
>JAFUQW010000023.1 GCA_017472115.1 Bacteroidales bacterium
CACAAGAAGATTATAAAGGACTGTCAGAATCCAGCTGATTGAATGTGACGGCCCGTTGAATGGGTCTGGATCTGCCGATGCGTCATATCTCGCGAACGGATTGGTGTAGATGACCTCTCCGTCAGGGAAATATGCTGTGATTCTGGCGTAATTGTCTTCTGCCTTCATTGCATATTCGATGCCGCAGGTGTCTGTAACATGCTTCAGCACAGCATGATTCTGGCCTGTAACCTTTATGCTGTCCGCGTTTTCTGAGAGAGACATGTATATGGATGATCCGTCAAGGCCGATGTCCTTGATGGATGGCAGGTTCGTGTTTCCGGCATATTTGGCGTTCCAGTCTCCCTTTCCGTAATCAGGAACCCTCATCGAATAATAGCATCCGTCCATCAAAGTCTTGCGTATGTCCTCGTATGATGCGGAAGGTGTACACAGGAAATTACATCTGACTGCTATGCGTGAAGACCTGTCGGGATAGTGCAGATCGTCGTTTGCGAGTCCGAAGCTGTAATGGCCGGCGCTCAAAGCCCAGTCCCAGTATTCGTTTTCTGTGCTTTTCCCGCTGTCAAGCTCCATGATTTCGTATCCGCAGAGCTTCTCCATCTGCTCTTTCGATATGCTGTTTGTCCTAAGCGGATGATTGAACTGGATGAAGTCAGAATCCTTGCCGAGAAGGTCGAACTGGAACTGTTTCTGGAAGGTAAACAGCGGCAGAAGATGGTCGAAACGGTTCACCTTGCCGCTTCCGAATACAAGCTTGTGGTATTTGAACAGGTTGTAGCCATGTTCATAGACATTGACCTGCAGGGCAGGGTCGAAAGGATGAACGGTAAGTTCATTGTGGTTTGAGAAGGTCACGATGTCATATCCGAATTCCTCATATGCATCATAGACTTCTCCCGGCCAGTATTCACATTCGTTGAATATGCCTTCCACACGTGTGTGGGTGTGGAAATTTGCTCTTTTCCAGCAATAAGCCGTGTCAAGGTTCCTGTACGGATTGAAGATGTCCGGGCCTGTGAACGGAGAAGGATCGTCATAGGTATAAACAGGACTGACGCTTGTTGCAAAGATTGCCATGAAGGCAATCAGCACAACAGAAGCGACAGTCTTAGCTATTATGACGAGTGTTTTCCTTAATATATGCATCAGAACTTATCCATGACTGAAAAGATGCGGTCCTTGACTTCTTCTATCGTTCCCGTACCGTCAATCTCGTTGTATTTCCCTGCTTTTGTATAGTATTCAATAAGCGGTTCAGTCTGGTCGTGATATGTTGTTATCCTTGTGTTTATGATCTCTTCGCTCGCATCGTCGGCGCGGCCTTCCTTGAGGGCGCGACCCTTGATGCGTTCCATGATCATCTCGTCTGGAATCATTATGGACACGGTAGCCGTCACTTCGGTTCCTGCCTTTGCAAGAATCTGATCAAGTGCCTCTGCCTGTGGAAGAGTCCTTGGGAAACCGTCCAGAAGGAAACCCTCGACGCCTGTCACGGTCTTGAACTCGTTCTCGATCATTCCTTCCACCACTTCATCCGGAACCAGACATCCCTTTTCTATCAATGATTTTGCCAGGATTCCAAGTTCTGTCTCTGCTGCAATCTCCTTGCGCAGGAGCGCTCCCGTTGAAATGTGATGCAGGTTGTACTTCTCAACCATATATGTGGCCTGGGTGCCCTTTCCAGCCCCTGGAGGGCCAAATAAGATGTAGTATTTCATGTTATTGCTTATTATTCATCCAGAACATAGATGTCCTTGAAGTTTCGTCCCAACTCGTCGTAATCAAGACCGAATCCGACGATGAAGTCGTTCGGAATCTCCATTGCCACGTAGTCAAGCTTTACATCCTTCTTGTATGCGTCAGGCTTGAGGAGCATGGTGCATATCCTTGATTCTGATGCTCCCTTCTCTTCAAGTATCCTTTTAAGTTCGACTATTGTGTTTCCCGAATCCACGATATCTTCTATGACAATGACCCTTCTTCCGGTGATGTCTGCGGTCATGCCCATGGCCTGCTTTACCTTTCCGGTGGTGCTGGTGCCTTCATATGATGTGAGTTTTGTCGATACTACCTGGCAGTTGAATTCCAGTCTCTTCATCAGTTCAGCTGTGAACATTATCGAACCGTTCAAAACACATAGAAGAACAGGAACGTCCGTGCATCCTCTGAAGTCTGCATTGATCTTTGCGGCGACCTGATCTATCGCCGTCGTGATCCTTTCATATGGAATCGACGTTCTGAACGTCTTGTCTTTCAGTGTTACCTTATTCATGACTTTTATCGAATAATCATACAAATTTAGTAAACGATTATAAAAAAAAGAAAAATCTGCGGTTGTTTTAACCTAAAACAACCGACTTTTTACCCATATATGATAATTTCGGGCCGATTCAATGTAAAACGGTATGTGGCGAACGATTCTTATTACAGTCATGATGCTTCTGCTTGTCTTCAGTTCCTTTGCGCAGACATCTGAAGATATGGACAGAATCCTTGAACTGACGGGTTATGACAGTCCTGAAGAACTGGACGGATATGAGGTGGAGAGACTTGAATCATACCTTGAACGTCCGTTGAAGATCAATGTGGTTTCAGCAGCAGTCATACGCTCCTGCGGACTTTTCTCTCCGTATCAGGCAGCCTCCTTGCTTGACTATCGCAGCAGGCACGGGGATGTCATGTCCTATGCCGAACTGTCGGCTGTTGACGGATTCACCGCCCGGATTGTGTCCGCTCTCGCTCCCTTCATCGCTTTGGAAGGTGGAGATGCCTCGCGGGTTGCGGGCAGTGGGGCTGACGTCGATATTGCAGCAAGGGGAGGGCTCAAGGCTGCCGGTGATGACCTTACCGGCGGATATGGCCTCAAATGCCGTTTCAATTCCGGAAACGGCATGGCCGTAGCCCTCGCGGCATCCAGAGCCTATGACAAAAGTCCGGGCCTCCCCGAGATCTTTACCGGCAGCCTGAAATGGGAGCCGCTCCGGCGACCTTTCAGGATAATTGCCGGAGATTTCAACGCCCGCTTCGGTCAGGGCCTGGCCTTATGGAACGGCATGTCTATGACAGGCTTGTCAAAATCTGCGTCTTATTTCCGTTCAGCTGCAGGAATATCGTCTTCGTGGTCATATACAGGCAGTTCATCGCATACGGGAGCGGCGTGTGATCTTTCTTTTTCCAGATTCAGACTGTCGGCATTTGTATCGTTTCCCGAAGTTAAGAAGAAAGGATTTGAGAGGCAGCCTTTTCTTCCGGCTGTGAATCTTGCGTGGTATGGCAGGAACATGTCGATGTCTATGACCCACTACATGGAATTCAGTCCGGCCACAGAACTGCTGCCAGGATATATTCCGGATATGAAGAC
>JAFUQW010000024.1 GCA_017472115.1 Bacteroidales bacterium
ATTTAATTTATAAGACATACATGAAGAAGATTATATTTATCGCTGCAGCTCTGCTGGCCCTCGTATCGTGCGGCCAGCAGCAGGCTGAGCAGCCTGCAGAGGTTACAATGTCCAAGGCAGAGCTTCTCGACAAGATCAAGGGAGGCTGGGCCGGTCAGACCATCGGTGTGGTTTACGGCGCACCTACAGAGTTCAAGTTCAGAGGTACTACAATCCAGGACTATCATACCATCCCTTGGGGTGAAGGTTATGTAATGTACTGGTGGCACAAGAAACCAGGTCTTTTCGATGACATCTACAACGACCTTACTTTCGTTGAGGCTTTTGAAGAGCTCGGTCTTGACTGTTCACAGGATTCACTCGCACTCCGCTTTGCATATGCAGACTACCATCTTGCACACGCAAACCAGGCAGGACGCTACAACATCCGCCGCGGCATCATGCCACCAGAATCAGGTCACTGGCTCAACAATCCGCACGCCGACGACCTCGACTTCCAGATCGAGGCTGACTTCATCGGTCTCATGGCTCCAGCCATGATCCCGCAGTCTGTGGAGATCGCTGATAAGGTGGGTCACATCATGAACAGCGGTGACGGTTTCTACGGCGGTGTATTCGCAGCAAACCTCTACTCTGCAGCCTTCAAGTGCAACGATCCTGCAAAGGTGATCGACATGGCTCTTGAACCTATTCCTGCAGAAAGTACATTCTATCAGTGCATCGATGACGTACGCAAGTTCCACAAGCAGCATCCGGAGGACTGGAAAGAATGCTGGTGGGAGATCAACAAGAAGTGGAACAAGGACGTAGGATGTCCGAAGGGAGTATTCCTCAACTTCAACATCGACGCCAAGATCAACGCGGCATTCATCGCCATCGGTCTCCTCTATGGTGAGGGTGACTTCACAAAGTCTGTAGACATCTCTACAAGATGCGGTCAGGACTCTGACTGTAACCCTGCTACCGTAGGTGGTGTGCTTGGAGTTATGGTAGGTTATGAGAACATCCCTGAGTTCTGGCTCAACCCTCTCAAGGAGATCTGGAACCTCGACTTCGAGGGCACTACAGTATCTCTTGACAAGGGTGCAAACTACTCATACAACCAGGCTCTCCAGCTCATCGAAAAGAACGGAGGATGCATCGAGGGAGACAACGTGGTCATCCCACAGAAGGAGGTTTCAGTTCTTCCTCTTGAGCAGAACTTCATCAACACATACCCTACTTACAGAGAGAGATGGGATTGCTGGATGGACAAGGAGTTCGAATTCGATTTCGAGGGTAACGGTTACATCATCTGGGGTAACCTCGTGAAGACCAAGGAGGTATCACCAAGATACGCTCATATGGTGGCTATCCGTCATATAGGTTCAGAGCCATTCGCTCTTGCAGAGCTTGATGACCCATATGTAGCAGAGATCGAGGTGTGGATCGACGGCAAGCTCGATGAGGTTTCAATCATGCCTATGAAAAACACCGCACGCCGCCTTGAGCCTACATGGAAATATCAGATGCCTGAGGGCAAGCACACTGTGAAGCTCGTATGGAGAAATCCACACAAGGACTACCTCCTCCGCATCAATGACATCCAGTACTACTCTGAGAACGAGAACACCAACCAGTTCTACTACTACGCAAGATAATCATGAAGAAATTTATAGTATTCTTCGCCGCTGCGGCGGCAATATTGTCATCGTGCTGTAACAACAACTGCTCTACCATCAAGTATGGTGAGCAGGTTGTCATAGACGAGGCGACAATGATGGACAAGATCAAGGGAGGATGGTTCGGACAGACCATCGGATGTACCTATGGAGGACCTACCGAGTTCAAGTACAAGGGAGGTATCATCTGGGACGGTATTCCGATTCCTTGGTATGACGACTACATCTACGACACTTTTATCCTCGACCCGGGCCTTTATGATGATGTCTATATGGACCTCACATTCGTTGATGTGATGATCGAGCACGGAATCGATGCGCATGTGGATCTTTTCGCTGAAAAGTTTGCCAACGATGACTACAAGCTCTGGCACGCAAACCAGGCTGCAAGATACAATATCCTCAAGGGCATGAAGGCTCCTGAGTCAGGTCACTGGATGAACAATCCTCATGCTGACGATATCGACTTCCAGATCGAGGCTGACTTCATCGGCATGATGACTCCTGGTCTTCCGGATGTATCGAACGAGATCTGCGACAAGATCGGCCACATCATGAACTATGGAGACGGATGGTACGGAGGAGTATTCATCAGCGCAATGTACTCTATGGCATACGTATGCAATGACATCCCTACCATCGTTACTGAGGCTCTCAGGACTATTCCTGAAGGAACAAAGTTCCACAATGCAATCTCAAGCGTGATCAAGTACTGGAAGATGTTTCCGGATGACTGGAAGAGATGCTGGTTCGAGGTTGAGCAGAGACATGGCGTGGACATCGGATGTCCTGAAGGCGTATGGAACGGCTTCAACATCGATGCTGTGATCAACTCCGCATATGTTGTGATCGGTCTCCTCTATGGAGAAGGCGACTTCTTCAAGACCATGGACATCTCTACAAGATGCGGTCATGACTCAGACTGCAACCCTGCATCTGCCTGCGGTATCCTCGGCGTGATGAACGGTTACGAGTGGATCCCTGAGGAATGGAAGAGAGGCATCGCCAAGATCGAAGACATGGCATTCCCTTACACTGACCTCAGCCTGAACTCAATCTGCGAAATGAACCTCAAGCTCATGAAGGAGATTGTTGAGAAGAACGGCGGTTCATTCGAGAACGGCGTGTTCACATTCACAGCTAACGAGCCTCATGCTGTACGTTACGAGCAGTCATTCGAGGGTCTGAAGCCGGTGGACAAGGTTGTGCTCAAGAAGCAGTTCACAGACGAGCTTACTCTCAAGTTCAAGGGTAACTCGGTGGTGGTCGAAGGCTCTGTGATCAAGACAGGACACAGCGACGACGCATATGTTGCAGAAGTATCGGCATACATCGACGGTGAGAAGGTAGAGGACTTCCTCATGCCATTCGATTACATCACCCGCAAGTATGAGATCTTCTCAAAGTACTGCCTCGAAAGCGGCGAGCACACACTTAAGCTCGTCCTCAATAATCCGCATAGAGACTTTGCTCTCAATGCAACTAACATGGTAATTTACGACAATGAGTAAATTCTTCAACATATTGTCAACCGTGTGTCTTCTCGCAGCCTTCATCGGCTGTGAGAAGACACCTGATGACAATGGTCCGCAGGAGCAGGAGTTCGAAAGATATGTGAAAAACATACTCTACGAGAACAACGCCAAAGTATACAAGTCCACTTATTCGATCCTGCTGCCGGAAGGCTACGACAAGGATCTGGAGAAGAGATATCCGGTAGTGTATATGCTCCACGGATTCGGAGAAAGCGGAAAGGACTGGAACAGCTGGGTCAGTGCGATCAAGAGCATGGAAGGTGCCGGACTTCAGCAGATGATCTACGTCTTCCCTAACTGCAATGATTCATACTATTGCAACTATTACGACGGGAAGGCGATGTATATGGACATGATCGTCAAGGAACTGGTTCCACTCATCGACAATACATACAGGACAATCGCAGACAGGGAACACAGGGCAGTCATGGGCTACTCGATGGGAGGATTCGGAGCAATGGTGCTCCCTCTCAAGAACCCTGACGTGTTCAGCATATCCGTTCCTCTCAGCATGTCATTCAGGACTGACGAGCAGTATATGACTGAATCACAGTCTGGTTGGGACAGTCAGTGGGGAAAGATCTTCGGAGGAAGAGGCAAGGCCGGAGAAGAGCGCCTCACCGATTATTATAAGGAGCATTGCCCGTTCTATCAGTTCATACCGGAGAACAAGGAAGAACTGTCAAAAGTGAAGTGGTTCTTCCATTGCGGAGATGATGAAGAACAGCTCCTTATAGCCAATGACAACCTTCATGTCCAGCTCAGGGACTATGATTTCGAGCATGAATTCCGCATCAGCGACGGCGGACATACCGGAGATTATTGGAGAACAGCTGCAAGGGAGACACTTCCTTGGATCCAGCATGTGATGAACGGAGGTGGCGAATGGACAAAGATCATGAAAGATGTGACTATTGCCACAACCGAATTGAACGAAGACGGAAGTTCTTCCTCTGAGAAGTACAAGGAGAACCCGCATGATGGAGGACTTGCCATTTATCTGGCCCACAACGGCTTCAGCAAGGATGTAATGGAAAAGGCTGTCGGTATGCTTTCACAGACAGGCCAGATATTTCCTTACATGGTACTTCCATGCGATCTGAATGTGAAGCCGCTGACAGAATGGATGACAGAATACAACGAGAAATATGGCATCGGAGGAACTGCAGAGAAATCACACATCATCGCTTTCGGCAAGGCCGGACGTGAGGCATATGCCATTGCAGATCAATTCAATGCATATTATTTTGTAGATGCAGACCTGACTGACAGCGAAGAATCGATTACAGCTGACGTCAGGAAAAGGTACTATATCGACCAGACTGATGACGGTGCAAACTACAGAGACATGAATGCGCTGTACAGAGCCTGCAAGAATGTCGTCCTTGAAGACGGAAAGACAGATGAAGCTGACTTTGAATACAGGATGCGCAACGGTAATTCTGACAAAGAGAAGGAAACACTTCTGGCAATACAGTCTATCGCAAGCAACCTGAGATACAAGTAAGAAATGAAAAGGATTTTATATACCATAGCCCTTTGTGC
>JAFUQW010000025.1 GCA_017472115.1 Bacteroidales bacterium
AGGTAATGATATATCTGTTTGCACTTCAGAAATCATCCATTCACTGTCATGCTGAACGAAGTGAAGCATCTTTACAATAAAGATTCTTCGCTGACGCTCAGAATGACAGTTAGTGTAATCATTTATATCGTTACCAAAATTTATTTTGACTTTTCTTTTGCAACATTTGTCAAGTAATTGTAAGTTTGTACCGATATAAAACATTTGTCATGAGTCACTTTCTGATATTCATTCTGCTTTCGGTCTCCTTTCATCTTCAGTCCGAAGATAGCCCGCAAATAACGGATCTGGACAAGGTTCTCGATGACCATCAGGAAATTACCGAGGCAAGGATGTCCGTCATAGAATCCCGGAAATATCTTCTTGTCAAGGCTGATTCCATGGAAGAAAGGTTCCATATATGTGATTCCCTCTTCCGTGATTATTCTTCGTTTCAGCTGGATTCCGCATTGTCATACGCAGGAAGGAAACTCAAGATCGCGAAGGAACTCGGCAACAGGAAGTATATAGACAGATCCGTGATCGAGATGGCCGACATGTATATACAGGTCGGCATGAACATGCAGTCGTATGATATGCTTCAGCAGATAGACCGATCCGGCCTTGACAGGGAACTCCTTCAGGAATACTATTCAATAAACAACAACCTTTATGAGTTTCTGTCTCAGTTCGCTCTCAGCAGAACCGCCAGGAATCAGTACAGGCAGATAGCCAAGACATACAGGGACTCCGTGCTCATGTACAAGCCTGAGGATGTGTTTGTCTATACATACAGCCTCTTGTCCGAGGGTAATTATCAGAAAGGTCTGAACATTCTTCTGAATTATTTCGATACACTGGATCCTGCTCAGCGCGAGGTGGGACCGACGGCGTATTCCATATCGGAATACTACCGGAGCATGGGAGACAAGGAGAAAGAAAAGACTTTCCTTATAATTTCTGCGGTGTCGGACATCAGCCATGGAGTGAAGGAATACTGCTCTCTTTCAAGGCTTGCAACCATCCTGTATGAGGAAGGAGATTTCGAAAGGGCTCACAGATATATAGAAGTGTCATTGAATGACGCCCTTTTCTGTGATGCAAAGATGCGTGCTCTTGAGGTGACTGATGTCCTTCCCATCATCGAGACTGACTATCAGCGCAGACTCCAGGCGCAAAGAGCAATTCTGATCTATGCCCTTCTCGGCATAAGTGTTCTTGTGGTGGTCCTCATCTTCATCCTCTTCAAGATAAGACGCTATCAGAAAAGACTGGATGCCGCCAAGTCACAGGCGGACGAGGCCAATGCCATGTTGAAGGAAAGCAACCGTCTTCTTGCTGAATCCGGTTCCATCAAGAATGTGTATATATTCAATCTCATGATGGAGTGCGTCAACAGAATCGAGAGTTTCGACCAATACAGAAGAACATTGAACAAGAAGGCTATTTCCGGAGACAGAAGTGCCGTGTTTGCAGAACTTAAGTCTCCGGATGTGATAGATCATGAGTGGGCTTCCTTCTATGAAATGTTCGACAGGACTTTCCTGCAGCTCTTCCCTACATTCGTGCAGGATGTCAACAGCCTTCTCCGTCCGGAAGAGTGGTTTGTCGGAATCAAGGAGTACAGCCTGCCTGTCGAGCTGAGGATTTTCGCCCTGATAAGATTAGGTATATCCGAGACGGACAGGATAGCATCGCTCCTGAGATATTCCAGATCGACCATCTATGCCTACCGTTCCCGCACGAGACTCAAGGCATTGGAACCGGAGCGTTTCGAGGACCATATCATGGAGATAAACTCGATATGACATTCCTGAATATTTGTATTTTGAAGCCCTCGCAAGAGGGCTTTTCTTTTGTGTATCAGTGATTTGATGATTGTACGGATTTGTATTTTCATTATACAGCGTTGTTCGTTGGGTAGGACTTTTCAAACTTTGAAGAAAAGTTCCACAAATGTGGCAAGACTATAACCAATAAAATTATCGCTTATGAAAATCAGATTCTGTAGGATGATCTTTCCGCTGCTGGTCATGATGGCCGTCTGCGGATTGAGTGTTCCTTCTCTCAATGCCCAGACAGGGCAGGTGGCAGGAACTGTAGTTGATGCGGGTACCGGGCTTCCTGTGGCCGGTGCCGTCGTGCAGGTGAAAGGCACGTCTAAAGGTTGCGAGACGGATCTTGAAGGAAGGTTCAGGCTCGATGCCCTTTCTTCGGATGATGTGCTTGTAGTATCGTGCTTAGGCTATGAATCTCAGGAAACAGGCTGGAATGGCCGTAATAACATTGAATTCGTTCTGAAGGAGGACAGGGAACTGCTCGATGAAGTCGTGGTGGTGGGTTATGGAACCATGGACAAGAAGGAACTTACCTCCGCAATCGCCCATGTGTCGAGCAAGGATTTCCTTACGACTGCGGGAGGAGACCCTTCCATGCTGATTCAGGGCAAGGTGGCCGGCGTCTCGGTAGTCAACACCGGTGCGGCTGACCCGAACAACGAGGCAAGTATCCAGATCCGAGGAATATCTTCCCGTGCAGCCGGTCTGGGGCCTCTCATAGTCGTTGACGGTGTCCCCGGAGGAAACATGAGCAATATCAATCAGAATGACATAGAGTCCATCGATATTCTGAAAGATGGTGCCGCTTCCGCGATATATGGTACCAGAGGAAGCAACGGAGTGGTGCTGATAACCACGAAGAAGGGAAGCAAGGATGGAGCAGTCCATACCTCTTATATAGGTACTGTTTCTGCCAATATGATGATCAAGGAACTCGACATGCTTACTGCCGAGGAGTACAGGCACTATCGCCCTGACGGAGTGGATTACGGTGGCAATGTCGATTGGCTTGAGGAAGTGAGCAGAGTGGGAATAACTCATCAGCACACCGTCACTCTTTCCGGCGGAAACAAGTTCAACAGTTATCGTGTGAGTGCGGATTTCCGCGATGCAACCGGCATAGACCGCAGGTCGGAAAGGATGGAGTATGGTGCGAGAGCTTCGTTCAACCATAATTCCAAGAGCGGCCTGTTCACATTCTCTGCCAATATAGCTCCGAGGATAATCAAGGCCAAAGGTGCCGACTGGCATGTATTCCACAATGCGATAGAGGCCAATCCGACATCTCCTGTCTTTGACCCCGAGAATCCTTCGATGTATTTCAGCTTCTTCGGACAACAGGCCGGCTACAATCCGGTCGAGGCCATCAACACCGAACTGGATGACCGTGAGACCAAATTCCTTGACTGGGACGCTACCGTCAGACTCAATATCCTTGAAGGTCTTTCTACACAGCTGACTTTTGCGGACCAGCAGAGGGATTACTACAACAGCTGGTTCAGGCCATCGACCAATACAGAGGGCATCAGCAAGGGCTGGTCAGGTGAGGCTTCTCGCCGTTATGACAAGAGCAGCCAGTATTCTCTGGAATGGCTTGCCAACTGGCAGCAGTCATTCAGTGACAACAATATAAAGGTGCTGGCAGGATATTCATATCAGTATTTTCAGAACAGCGGAGTCAGTGCTGAAAACAAGAATTTCCCTTCAGACGGAATCACCTATAATAATCTTTCCCAGGGCGCTTGGGCTCGTGACGAGGGACATGTCGGCATGGGATCATATAAGAATGACGCAAAGCTCATTGCATTCTTCGGCCGTGTCAATTATGATTACAAAGGCAAATATCTCGCTACCGCTTCACTCAGGTATGAGGGTTCGTCCAAATTCGGAGCGAACAACAAATGGGGATATTTCCCGGCATTTTCCGCAGGATGGAGAATATCGCAGGAGCCTTTCATGAAAGGGGCGGGATGGATCAACGACCTGAAGATCAGGGCAGACTACGGAGTGACGGGAAATCAGAACTTCGACAGTTATCTGTCACTCAACACTATGACCGGCTTCGGTGACTACTATTATGATGGCGCATATTTTACCGTCTGGGGCCCTTCCAAGAATGTCAACCCGGATCTGAGATGGGAGAAGGGAATCAACTGGAATGTCGGTCTTGACTTTGCCTTCCTTGATAACAGGATCACAGGATCCTTCAATTACTACAATCGTACTCAGAAGGACCTCCTCGGTGACTACAACGTCCCTATTCCTCCATATCTCTATTCCACTACCTTCGTGAATGTGGGAACGATGAAGAACAGCGGTTTCGAATTCGACATCAGCTGGGAGGCCGTAAGGAGGAAGAATTTCACATACACTGTCGGAATGGTGGGATCGACAATAGACAACCGCTTTGTGTCTTTCTCGAATTCGGAATATGTCGGCCAGAAATATTATGATGTGGTCGGTACGGAAGATCCGTTCCCGTTCCATTATCTGCAGAGAATAGAGGAAGGAGAACGTCTGGGAAACTTCTATATGTACAGATTTGCCGGATTCAACAAGCAGGGACAATGGGTCATATATGACAGGAACGGAGAGTACAAGATCGGTGCGGAAGGAACTGACGAGGACAAGTACATAGTCGGAAACGGTCTGCCGAAATTCACGGCATCGATGACTCACAGCCTGACATTCAAGGATTTCGACCTGACTCTCTTCTTCAGAGGCGCTTTCGGCTACGACATATTCAATGTCCACGAATTCTATTACGGAATGCCGGATGCAGTAGGCAATGTGCTTACGACAGCATACGGCAAGAATGCCTCCATCAAGGGAAATCCTCTCGTGTGCGACTATTTCATGGAGAAAGGCGACCATGTGAAACTTGACATGGTGACCGTAGGCTATAATCTGAACATAGGAAAGAAATACATCGAAAAGGTAAGACTGTATCTTACCGGCAGGAACCTGGCTACATTCACTGCGTTTTCCGGTGTCGATCCTGCGACGTATCAGACCAACGGTCTTACTCCTGGAGCGACAGGGTCACGTAATTATTATCCGACCTGCCGCCAGCTCATCTTCGGTGTGCAGTTGGACTTCTAAAACACAAATGCTATGAGAAAAATAATGAAATTGATACTGCTGTCAGGACTTCTGATGATTTCGTCATGCACAAACCTTGACGAAACGATTTATGATCAGGTCTCGACGGAGAACTACTATAACACCAGGATGGATGTGACGCGTGCGGTATTCCGTCCGTTTGAACACGCGTACTGGAGCGTATGTTCGCGTCAGGTACTTCAGGAACTCTCGTCAGACCTCGTCGCTACATGGAAGAAAGACGACTGGTGGGAAGATGGCGGCAGATGGAGCAGGCTCCATTATCATACATGGACCATCGAGGACGGCGAGCCAAAGACCGAGTGGGACGGATGTTTTGTCGGAGTCATGCAGTGCAACTACGTGATCGACGACCTCAATGTCCTCAATCCTGCTGATTTCGGCTTCACCGATGCCGAGTTCGAGAATCTGAAAGCTCAGTGCAGAACCCTCAGGGCATGGTTTTATCTCAGACTTCTCGATTCCTTCAGGAACGTGCCGCTTGCGGTCAGCCGTGACGCTTCTCTGAATTCGGAGGGGCAGGTGGCTCCGGAAGTACTTTTCGAATTCATCGAAGCTGAGCTGAAGGATTGTCTGGAACTTCTGCAGACGAAATCGGGAGCGGCCGGAAACGGCACGGCCCAGGGCCAGTGGAACAAGGCCGGTGCCGCGGCACTGCTCGTAAGGCTCTATCTCAATGCCGAGACCTACATAGGGGAGTCCCGTCTGGATGATTGTGCCCGATACGCCCGTGCCATCATTGACGGGGAATACGGATCTTATGCTCTCGGAAAGACATGGGATGAGGTCTATGACTGGCAGAACGAGAATTGCCCGGAAGTGATCTTCGCCTTTCCGTCTGCAAAGGGCTACAGTCATTATGTCTATTCAGGTGACATGTTCTGGTGGACGGTTCCTGCCCGTACCATCGCCAATTATTTCGGAGACACCAAGGCCGGCAACGGAGACCATAACTGCAAATACGGACTTGCTCCGAGCCTTGCTCCTGACGGAACCCCTTATACTACGGTTCTCGGACGTCCTGTGGCCAAGATGAAGAAATACCCCGAAGATTACAGACTCAAACTTTACAGGAATCTCGGAGGCAGCACCCGCGAAGGCATGATGCTGTTCGGCTATCTTGAATACGAGGAAGGTGGAAAGATTAAGAAAGTGGTCTCTCCTACAGGTGGATATGACCTTTATCTCAGGGATATGGTCGGACAGTTCGGCAGCCTTGGTCCTGATGAAGTTCCTTCCGACAAGACTTCGAACATGCTCAGCGGTGACCATAATTCCGGCTGGAGATACTGTAAATATCCGTTCTACAGAGATGATGATGAGGGCCAGATGGAATCGGATTATGTGGAGATCCGTCTTGCGGAAATCTATTACTCTCTTGCGGAATGTCTTTTCCGCGAAGGAAAGGTTAACGAAGCGGCTGAACTTCTGAATGCCGTGCGCAGGAGGAATTACCCTGCAGAATTCCATGCTGATTATCTCTACGCTCCGGAAGGTTCGGCGGTATTGGATGAAAACGAGCTCCTTGACGAGTGGGGAAGGGAATTCCTGTCCGAAGGACGCCGCAGGACAGACCTTATCCGCTTCGGATGTTTCACTTCGGGCACATGGTGGGACAAGCAGCCTGATGCGGACGGTCACACCGAAATATTCCCTCTTCACAGGGATGTCCTCAGCAGCAATCCGGCTCTGAAGCAGAATCCGGGTTATCCTGAAATATAATACCATAACAACTTAAATATCAATGTATCATGAAAAAGTTAATTAAATCTTTTGCTCTTATCTGTGGAGCTGCTGTCCTTTGGGCATGCGACAACAACGAGACCCCGGACAATGGACCGATCGATCTCGAACAACATTATGAAATGGTCTATATGCTCGGTGGTGCCACAGGACATTGGGACAGCCTCGACCCTCTTCCTATGAATCCGACAGACGATCCGGATGTGTTCGAGTATGAGATCGATCTTATCCGCGATGCAGAGAACAAGCAGGTCAAGTTCACCGTGAACATCGGTGAATGGCAGGTGACCGATTATCTTGTTCCGGTTACAGTGGAAGAGGACAAGCCTTACTGCTATCTGAAGGAAGGAGTGAACGAACTCAAGATGTGTTCGGAGAAGAACGGAAACCTTGAGGACCATTTCTTCGGTATTGCTGAAGGTCAGAGCGGAAAATACCGTCTCAGAGTGAACCCTATAAAGCTTACTCTTGAAGCAACCAAACTCTCGTCTCTTCCTGACAAGGAAGTCATGGAATGGGTTGAGGGAACCATTTATATGGTAGGTGACGCCACTCCTGCAGGTTGGGATATCAATGCTCCGACTCCTATGACTGCAGACGGCAATGTACATACGTTTGAGGGCGTTCTCAACACCGGCGAGATGAAGTTCCCTACAAAGTTCGCATGGGATTCTCCTACTTATATGCCGACCGTGAACGGAACAGTGATCAACAGGGATGGTATTGCAGATCCGAGCGTAAGTCTCATGCCGGAGGGTAATCCGGACCACAAGTGGAAGGTTGAGGAGAAAGGCCGTTACAAGCTGGTTCTCGACACTGACGCCATGACTTTGAATGTTGAATGGCTTGGTGAGGCGGAATAATGAAAAGAATTGTTGCAGTTTTAGTGATGTTGTCATCGGTCATAGGCTCGTCCTATGGCCGTGACAGCAGATTCACAAGAAAGGGAACAGGCCCGCAATACTGGATTGCATACGAGTATTGCTATGATTTCAATATCCCGATCCCGGAGCAGAGGTGGAAGGACAATATCGACTGGATGGCGGAGAACTTCAGGGATTACGGATACGACATGATCAGCAATGACGGATGGATCGAGGCTGCGCAGACCATTGACAGGAACGGATATATCACGAAATACTGCAGTTCATGGCAGCATGGTTTCGAATATTGGAACAGATATATCCGCAGCAAAGGCATGCAGGTGGGCATATATTATAATCCGATGTGGATGACCCGTGCCGCATACGAAAAGGACTGCAAGGTGAAGGGAACTTCCTTTACCGCCCGTGAGATTGCCGGTGACAAATGGTTCAACAGCGAGCTTTATTGGGTGGATGTCGATAAGCCGGGTGCGGAAGAATGGGTGAAAGGATATGTGAAGCATTTCAAGGATCTCGGAGCCGTGTTCCTCAGGATTGATTTTCTGGAGAATTACGAAAGGAATTATGGTACTGAGAGATATGAAAAGGCCTTGCGCTGGATAATGGAAGAGGCCGGTGAAGATATGCTCATTTCTCTTGTAATGCCGAACTGCTACAATCACGCGCGTACGGAACTTCCTTACGGTGACATGATGAGGATAGACAACGACTGTTTTGCCGGCGGCTGGGATTTCGCAAGCGCAAGGGGCAGAGGACAGAAACGTGACCATTGGCCGCAGTACGACAATGCTTTTGACGGCTTTGTGGCTTTCTCAGATGTGGCTGCGAAGGGACAGATGATAATGGACGGAGATTTCATGAGGCTCAATACCATGGCGAATGATGCGGAACGGGAATTCCTGTTCTCTCTGATGGTCATGGCCGGTTCGCCTCTGTGCATAGCAGACCAATACGACACGATCGGAGATGCTGCCTATGTCTATCAGAACGAGGAACTCATAGAACTCAATCATCTGGGTTTCATCGGAAAGCCTTTAAGCAGGAATATCCATGACATCAACAGCTCAAGATGGGTCGGACAGCTTCCTGACGGCGATTTTGTCGTAGGACTTTTCAATCGTGAGGAGGAGACGCTGACATACGGAATAGACTTCTGCAGCGAACTCGGAATAGAAGCCGGAGAGGTGGAGAATGTCAGGGACCTGTGGGCACATGAGGATCTCGGTCCTATGAGTCATCGCTATGAGGTGTTCCTGCCTCCGCACACATGCAGGATCATAAGGATAAGCCCCAAAGGCACGGTAAGGTATCAGGCCGAATTCGCCTCCATGACAGGAGGGGTGATCGACAACAGATGATATATATGCGTGAACACTTGTTTTGGTTATTAATGATTGGGGTGGGCCTCTGTCTTCTTTCCTGTGAAGGAGACAGAGGTTTTGCCGAATGCAAAGCATGCAATGAATACACTCCCGGTTTCGTGAGGAATTTTTCCCCTGACGGAGCGTCTCTGGTCATAACTGTGAGTTCTCCGGATGACATGCAGTGTGACATTACGGTCAGAGGAATGAGTCTCGACAGGGAATCTCCTGCGGAAGCGGTACTTCGTACAGGAGAAGAATCCTTTTCCTTTGTCTTTACCGAGCCTGGACAATGGATGGATGTCACCGTGCCGGTAAATCTCAGGACCGGTCTGAATCACCTGAAGATAATGAAGGCTCCGGACACATCCGGCTCTTTCAGGATCGACTGGATAGAATATCATCATTGATTATCCGCTCAAGCAATCCGGTGCTTGTCCATTCCGTCATCAGCGAAAAAGCAAACCACTTCTTGCCGAGATCTTTGAGCGAGGCTCCCAGATGATAGACCTTGTTGTCGATCAGCAGGAATCTGTCGTGGGATTTATTGAATGTCCTGACCTCAATGGGCCTGTACTGTTCGTTGTGCTTCTTCAAGTCTAAACTGAACTGTCTATTCAGTTCCTTTGTATAGATGATGGCTTCGACATTTTCGTGCCTCTTATCTAAGATTGTAAGAACGGTTTCATCTATATAGTTGTCAATCAATATGATGGAACTCTCGGCAGAGCGTACCAGATCAGCAGCGAACACATAAGCGTCGAAAATCTGACCGTCGAAGAATATTCCTTCAACAGGAGGGAGTGATGTCCTGACGAAGAAATCGATTTTCGCCTCATGGGCATTAAGACGCCTTTCATGTTCGACCAGTTTACTATCCAATTTGTGTTCTATCATGTCTATCCGGTTGTTTATTGAATATCCTCTTAGCAGATATTCCTTAAGGATACTGCTTGCCCATTTTCTGAATGAAATAGCTTTTCTACTGTTGACCCGATAGCCTACAGACAGGATGACATCGAGATTATAATATTTTATAGCATATTTCTGTCTCCCGTCATTACCCATATATTCCAAAATGGAATATGTGTCGGTTGAACTGAGTTCTCCACTTGAATATATATTTCGGATATGCTTTGATATAGCAGGTTGATTTACTCCAAAAAGTTGGGCAAGATCACTTTGTGTGAGCCA
>JAFUQW010000005.1 GCA_017472115.1 Bacteroidales bacterium
CGCAATCTCCTTCATCTGCTTTCCATAGATCTTTCCGAGAGTCTTGAAGTTAGGCTTGATTTTCTTTGTGATAAGGCCTGTGGTGTCTGATATGAACTCTGCTTCCTTCACATTCACCTCACCCAGAATCAGATCCTTGACTGCCTCAAGCTGGTCCTTAACATGTGCATCGAGCACTGGAATGATGAGCTTCGAAAGAGGCTTGCGTACATTGATCTCAGCCTTGCGGCGAAGAGCGAGAACCATCGAAGTCGCTCTCTGTGCAAGTGCCATTCTTTCCTCGAGGTCCTTGTCAACCACAGTCTCGTCGTAAGCAGGCATAGCCACATAGTGGACAGACTCAGACTCCCCTTCCACAAGGTCGAGATAGAGACGGTCCATGAAGAACGGTGCGATAGGAGCCGATAGCTTCGACACAGCAACAAGAACCTGATAGAGGGTCTGATAAGCCGAAAGCTTGTCCGTATCCATCGAGCCGCCCCAGAATCTCTTTCTTCCCAGGCGCACATACCAGTTGCTGACATGATCGCAGACAAAATCCTGAATCAGACGGCCAGCCGTCGTGATGTCATAATCCTCGTATGCGGCAACGACATCCTTCACGAGGGTATTGAGAAGAGATATGATCCATCTGTCGATCTCCGGACGCTCTGACATCGGCACTGCCTCTGACTTAGGGTCGAAGCCGTCGATGTTGGCGTAGAGAGCGAAGAACGAATATGTATTGTAGAGTGTTCCGAAGAATTTACGTCTTACCTCGTCAACGCCGTTGGCATCGAAACGGAGGTTGTCCCATGGCTGGGAGTTGGTGAGCATGTACCAGCGGAGGGCATCAGCGCCGTATGTATCGAGAGCCCAGAACGGATCCACTGCATTGCCGAGACGCTTGCTCATCTTGTTTCCGTCCTTGTCGAGCACGAGACCGTTGGAGATGACGCGCCTGAACGCACACTTGTCGCTGACCATAGTGTTGATCGCATGGAGGGTATAGAACCATCCTCGGGTCTGATCGACACCCTCTGCGATGAAGTCAGCCGTGATGCCGAACTTGTCTGAACCGAGGTTGCGGAGACCTTCCTGTGCATATGGCATAGCACCCGAGTCGAACCACACGTCGATAAGGTCAAGCTCGCGGGTCATCTTCTTTCCGCTCTCAGAAACGAGGAAGATGTTGTCAACGTATGGACGGTGGATATCGATCTTGTCGTAGTTTTCCTTGGACATATCCTCCGGGTCGAAGCCCCTGGCTGCAAAAGGATTCTCAGTCATGAATCCTGCAGCGACTGCCTTGTCGATCTCAGCATAGAGTTCCTTTATTGAGCCGATGCACTTTTCTTCCTTACCGTCCTCAGACACCCAGATAGGGAGAGGCGTACCCCAATAGCGGCTGCGGCTGAGGTTCCAGTCCTGGATGTTTTCAAGCCACTTTCCGAAACGGCCTGTACCGGTTGACTCCGGTTTCCACATGATCTGCTCGTTGAGTTCCATCATCCTTTCGCGAACTGCTGTGGTCTTGATGAACCAAGAGTTGAGAGGATAGTAGAGGACCGGCTTGTCCGTGCGCCAGCAATGAGGATAGTTGTGGGTATGCTTCTCGATCCTGAACGCCTTGTTCTGCTGCTTGAGCATCACGCAGATGTCAACGTCAAGAGTAGGAGCGTCCTCTGGAAGTTCCGCATCATATGCGTTCTTCACATAGCGTCCTGCCCACTCCCTGTAGTCCTCGGACATGTTTGCCGCAGCATACTCAGGATCAAGGTCCTCGATGCGGAAGAAACGTCCGCGAAGATCGACCTGAGCCTGGAGATCGCCGTTGCGGTCAACCACCTGAAGGCCCGGTACGCCTGCAAGTCTTGCGACCTTGGCGTCATCCGCACCGAAGGTAGGAGCGATATGCACGATACCTGTACCGTCTTCAGTAGTGACATAGTCTCCAGGGATCACCTTGAATGCGCCCTCACCCGGATTGAACCAAGGGATGAGCTGCTCGTAACGGATGCCTGTGAGTTCCGATCCCTTGAGAGTGCCTTCAAGCACCCTGAAAGGAACAAGTTTGTCGCCGGGCTTGTAGTCCTCGAGCTTCAGTTCGGCGGCCTTAGGGCTGAAATGAGCGCTCACAAGTGCCTGAGCCACAACATAGAGAGCCGGCTGACCTGTGTATGGATTGAATGAGAGAACTCTCACATAGTCGATATTCGGACCGACGCAGAGTGCGGTGTTTGAAGGGAGGGTCCAAGGAGTCGTGGTCCACGCAAGGAAATATGCAGGAACGCCCTCACTGAAGAGGAACTCCGACTTCTCGTCACGGATCACAGCGAACTGGGCTGTGGCAGTGGTATCCTTCACGTCGCGGTAGCAGCCCGGCTGGTTGAGTTCATGGGTACTCAGACCTGTACCGGCGGCCGGTGAATAAGGCTGGATGGACTTGCCCTTGTAAAGAAGTCCCTTGTCATAGATCTTCTTGAGAAGGAACCAGAGAGTCTCGATATAACGGTTGTCATAGGTGATGTACGGATCGTCCATATCCACCCAATAACCCACACGCTCTGTCATGTTCACCCACTCCGCTGTATATTTCATGACCTCTTTGCGGCATGCGTCGTTATATTCTTCCACACTGATCTTCGTTCCGATGTCTTCCTTGGTGATGCCCAGCTTCTTCTCCACACCGAGCTCCACAGGAAGTCCGTGAGTGTCCCATCCTGCACGACGGTTCACCTTATATCCGCTCTGGGTCTTGTAACGGCAGATGGCGTCCTTGATCGAACGTGCCATGACATGGTGGATGCCGGGCATACCGTTGGCAGAAGGCGGTCCTTCGAAGAAAATGAATTCAGGGGCACCTTCTCTCAGTTCAAGAGACTTTTCAAACGCATGGTTCTTCTTCCATCTGTCGAGCACCTCGTTGCCTGCCGCAACAAGATCAAGACCTTTATATTCCTTAAATGACATAAATGAAATTTATTTTACCTATTTTTGCAGACGGTTTGGCCCGCCCGGATTTTTCAAACCGCAAAGATAATCATTTTAAGGAAATATATGAATATACTGGATATCATTCTTTTAATATGCTTCATTCCCGCTGTGGTTCAGGGCATTCGCAAAGGCTTCATCTCGCAGGTGATTTCGATCGTATCGCTGATCCTGGGCATCTGGCTGTCCGCACGATTCGCCTCGGCCGTGAGCGGATGGATAGGTCAATGGATAACCGCTTCGGGACAGGTACTTGAAATCGTCGCTTTCGCACTGATACTGATTCTTGTATTCCTTGCTCTCGGAGCCATAGGCAAGCTGCTTGAGGCGACGATCAGGCTCATCATGCTTGGCTGGCTGAACAAACTGCTCGGAGTGGTATTTGCGCTTCTCAAGACCATGCTGATAGTGGGCCTGGTGATCATGGCCTTCAGCTCGCTGAATGACACGTTCGGATTCGTGAAGGATGAGGTATTGAACCAGTCGGCGCTCTACCCTCCTTTGAAGAAGATAGCCAACGACATTTTCCCATACCTGAGGGACATGATATTCTGGAACAAATAATCCTGCCGCCCGCAAAGGGTTGCGAAAACGGTTCAGAACAATGGAGAGAATAATACTTATTGAAACATCAACGGCTCTTTGCTCCGCAGCTCTTGCCGAGGACGGAGTCATCGTTGCTTATCGTGAAAGTTCCGCTCCCAAGGCACATGCTTCGCTTACGGCCGTATTCATCCGGGAAATGCTTTCAGAGCGCGGTCTCGGAGTGTCCGACTGCAACGCCGTCTGCGTGAGCATGGGCCCCGGTTCATACACCGGGCTTCGCGTAGGCGTTTCAACAGCCAAGGGCCTATGCTTCGGAGCCGGGATCCCACTGATTGCCGTAGGAACGCTTGAGACGCTTGTGGCACAGGCGGCGGGGATTCCCGGTCAGGCCGGGAATGACGGGAATGACGGATCGACTGCCGATTACAAGTACATCGTCCCGATGATCGACGCCCGCAGGATGGAGGTATATACTGCCGTATGGAAGCCGGAATGCGACACGGCATCAGCAGACAGCTGGAAACAGATCACGGAAACGGCACCGATGATAATCGACGAAAACAGTTTCGCAGACATACTTGCCGACGGTCCGGTCCTTTTCATCGGTGACGGAGCAGGGAAATGCGCCGATGTCCTCAAGCACCCGAACGCACACTTCCTCCAGTGCCATCCTAAGGCATCATCGATGCTGGCACCGGCAGTCCGGACATATAAAGAAAAACGATTCGAAGATGTCGCATACTTCGAACCGTTCTATCTTAAGGAATTCGTCGCTACAGTCAGCAAGAAGAAATTATTCTGACGGCAACACATCGGAAGGATGGGCAAGAGCCGAAAGCAGGATATCATCTATCGGCAGATAAAAGCGATAGAAAGCTTCCTGATCAAGCTTGGAATAACGTCCTACGAGAGCGTTTATCTGAGGCATCATATAAGAGCGGCTTTCTTCCCATTCACCCTTGGCCGGTCTGAAACCGTCAACCCGGGCAGCGTAGTCAAGGAACTGTCTCTCGAGATCCAAGGACTCCATATATGATTCCAGACGTGCGAAGTCATCTATTTCAGCAAGAGTCCCTTTATACTTGTCAAACATGGCCGAAGCAAAGCGGACATGTGTGGCCTTGCGGTTGCATCTGATATAGAAGTCAGTAGCCTTGGTGGTATCGATCGGCACGAAAACGTCCGGTATTATTCCTCCGCCACCATATACCCGACGTCCTCTGACAGTATAATAGACGGCAGAAGTGTCAACCTTGATGCTGTCGGCGGATGTCATTTCTCCATGAGCATACCTTTCATATATGTCATACGCATAATCCTTGTCATAAGGCTTCTGGATACATCGGCCCGATGGTGTGTAGAACCTTGCCACTGTGAGCCTGATACCGGATCCGTCAGTAAAATTTATAGGTTCCTGAACCAGCCCCTTGCCGAAAGAACGACGGCCTACGATGACTCCCCTGTCATTATCCTGAATTGCTCCGGCAAAAATCTCAGACGAAGAGGCGGAACCGTCATTGATAAGGACAGACAAGCTTATATCCTTCAGACTGCCTCTTCCGTCTGCATTGAAATCCTGTCGAGGACGTTCCCTTCCCTCCATATATACAATCCCGTCACCTTCAGAAAGGAACTCATTGGAAAGACGCAGAGACTGATCCAGATACCCGCCGGTATTATCACGCAGATCAAAGATGAGGCGCGTCATTCCCCGGGAAAGCAGCTTTTCCGAAGCCTCTTCGAACTCCTTGGAAGTCGTACGTGAAAATTTCGAAAGCTTGATATAGCCGGTAGTGTCATCTAACATGAAGGCTGCATCTATGCAATGTACAGGTATCTTGTCACGAGTCAGCTCGAAAGGAATAAGACTGCCGCCACGATTCACCATAAGCTTCACTTTTGATCCTGACGGTCCCTTCATCAGTCTGACCATGCTGTCCTGAGGAGTCCTGGTGCCTGCTATCGTCTTTTCACCGACCTTGATTATCCTGTCCCCCTGAATCAGACCGGCCTTTTCAGAAGGTCCGCCCGGTATGACGCTGAGTACTATTGCAGTATCGTTCGGTACATTGAACTGTATGCCTATACCATCGAAGTTGCCTGCAAGCTCGGTCTCGGATTCTTCCAATTCCACCGGAGGAAGATAAACGGAATGCGGATCGAGTTCAGCAAGAGCCGCAGAGACAGCCGCATCAGTCATTCCGGCCATATCGATTGTGTCAACATAATTCCTCTGCACCTCCTGAAGAATCAGGTTGAGCTTACGCCATCTGTTATAGTCACCGTCAAACTTCCTGTCAGGAAGGAATCTGACTACCACCAGAGTGAGAAGCACTCCGAGGATGACTCCCAAGAGCGCCGTTGTCAAGCTGCTGTCAAATATCTTCTTCATTCGCAAGTCGTTTCAACCTGTTCCACTTCTATACCCGCCCTGCGGAGAAGATCTATCCCGTCCGTAAGCCTGTATGCATCACGATAGACAACCCTCCTGATCCCGGCCTGGATTATGAGTTTCGCACATTCCATACACGGAGAAGCCGTTACATAAAGAGTAGCGCCTTTGCTGCTGTTACCGGACTGTGCAACCTTGGAAATCGCATTGGCCTCAGCATGAAGTACATATGGCTTGGTCACACCGTTCTCATCTTCACAGTTGTTCTCGAAACCGGACGGAGTACCGTTGTACCCGTCCGATATGATCATCCTGTCCTTTACAAGCAGTGCTCCAACCTGACGGCGCCTGCAATAGGAATTACGCGCCCAGACGCCTGCCATTTCAATGTAGCTTTGGTCAAATTTTTCCATTTTTATCGCTGATAGAGATAACGTTTGATACTCTTCTTAGGTGTACGCTCAAAATCCTCGGACATAACCTCTATCTTCTTGAGCTTAGCATAGTTAGGAAGTTCCTTATTAAGCTCTGCAAGAGTTCCTTCCATATATTTCACGAATGCGTCCTGCGGCATTCCGTCCTTTGCTCCCTGCGCGAAATCAGGATAGATAAGGGCTGTAAGACCTCCGTTATCCTCTATGACGAGAGAATCAACCACATATGGCTGACTGTTTATGACGGTCTCGACCTCTTCAGGGTAAATATTCTGGCCGCTCGGACCGAGGATCATGCACTTCGCACGTCCCTTGATGAAAAGACATCCGTCAGCATCAAGAATACCCATGTCACCTGTACGGAACCACCCGTCCTCGGTGAACACCTCGGCTGTTGCATCTTCATTCTTATAATAGCCAAGGAATACATTAGCTCCCTTGACAAGAATTTCACCGGGAACATTCTGAGGGTCCTTCGAATTTATCCTGATCTCCATATTAGGAGCAGCCTTTCCGCATGAATAGAGTTTCTCTTCCTTCCAGTCATCGTAGGTGATGATAGGAGCACACTCGGTCATACCGTAACCGACTGTGAACGGGAATCCCATTCTCTTGAAGAAGGCCTCGACTTCTGTATTGAATGCAGCTCCTCCGATGATCACTTCATAGAACTCACCTCCGAAAGCATTCACCAGTTCTGTCCTTACCTTGTTGAGGACAACCTGATTAAGGCCCGGCATCTTCATCAGGAACTTGATTCCGTCCTTTTCAAGCACAGGCCGCACCTTGCTCTTATATATCTTCTCGATCACGAGAGGTACCGCAATGACGATAGTCGGTTTCACCTCGGCAAGAGCCTGCATTATGACCTTAGGGCTCGGGAGCCTTGAAAGGAAATGAACATGGCAGCCGACGGAAAGTTCATAGAGGACCTCAAACATGAGACCGTACATATGGGCACATGGGAGCATCGACACCACTCTTGATGTATGATTGAGCTGAGGAAGAACCTTTCTTGCGAATTCCATGTTGGAGAATATCGCACGGTAAGGTATCATTACGCCCTTGGAGAATCCCGAAGTACCTGATGTATAATTGATTACCGCAAGCTCATCCGGCTGATCCTCATAATAATCGAGAGCATCGGGAGTGAATGCGTTCGGATACTTCCTTCCGAAAAGTTCATTGAGATGCTCGCGAGCCTCGATTATCTTTTCGTCAGCCGCAAAGAGAAGCTTGAACGTGTTGACCTGGATGATGGCATGAAGGTCAGGCATTTCCGTCTCCGAAAGTCCTTCCCAGATGACATCGTCAACAAAGAGGATCTTGGCCTCGGAATGGTTGACGAGATGGTGGATGTTCGCCGACTTGAACTCATGAAGAAGCGGAACCGGAACGGCTCCGTAAGTCATAGTAGCGAGAAAAGCCACAGCCCAGTTGGCCTGGTTTCTCGAGCATAGTGCCACCTTGTCGCCCTTCTGGAGGCCACACTCCTCAAACATGATGTGGAGTTTCTCCATTCGTCTTGCGACATCTCCGAATTTAAGAGTGACACCCTGATAGTTCGAAATCGCCGGGCGCTCCCAATTCTTTTTGAAGGCAGCTTCAAAAGTCTTGTTTACTGATGTGAATTCCATTATATTCCAAGTTAAAGTAAAGTTAAAGCAGTCTATTTCAAAGCCTGAGTCCGCACCTTGCCGTCATAGCAGGTGAATTCCACGGTCTTTCCGTCAACAGCCTTTATGTCGCTGTCCGGCCTTATTCTCTGATTCCCCTCAAGGACAGTGAGAGGCTCACCGCCATAGAACGGGAACACAAGGGTTCTGACCGAAGTCCTTACGATCCAGAACGTGCTTCCGCTCAGATCGATACGCTCCGGAAGTCCCTTTATCGTCTCTCCCGGTACTGCAATGCCTTTCCATGCAGACGGCTTTGTACCCTGGAGATTATACATTTCTATCGTATTGTCCTTATGGAGGACCATTATATTGTATTTCTTTTTGCCTGCAAAGTCATATACGTCCGGACCGAGAAGGATTTCCTTCTTCAGATCAAGAGGGAAACCGGTAACCTTACGTCCAAGCCGGTCCAGGACCCAGATTCTGCTTCCTGCGCCAAAGATTATCTGCAGCTTGCCGTTGGCATATAAATCTACAGTCGAAGCTCTTCCGCAAATACGGGAATCAAAAGGAATGCTCCAGAGGTCCTTACCTTCCTCCCTGAGAGTAAGTGAGAGATTGGAGTTCTGACAGAACTCGTTCATCTTTCCTGTTCCCGAATTCTTCACTTTGAAAGGTCCCGCCGGAATGACTACAGAAGTGTCTTTTGCAAACCTTTCCGCTTCGGCATTCTGAACCGAAATACCTTTGAGGGACGCCTTGAATTCAAGTCCTTCCTTGCCTTTCACCACAGAAACGACAAGAGGCGCAAGATCCGATCCCGCCCAGACCTGTCTCACACTTTCATATAATGACGACGAGGTGAAGATGTCCTTCAGACCGGAAGGATTTTCGGTAAATGAGAAATAACCGGTCATCACGGCATTCCTCACTGCAAGAGGATCCTGTTCACCGGCATCCTCGAAACTGTCACGGAGAGAGTATTCAAAAGCATTGCCGTCTTTATATTCCTTTACGATCTCCTTGCTGCCTGTGACGATCCATCCGTTCACAAGAACAGATTCCGTACTATCTGCACAAGCAAAGAAATCACCGAACAGAGAAGAAGCGACCTTTGCATAGGCTATATCATCATCTATCTGCAGAACGTCGTTTCCCACCCTGAGAAGATTGATCCTCTCACGCTTACCGCCTTTCATGACGTCAGCCACCGCGATTTCACTGATGCCGAGCTCGTACATGAGCGTCTGAGGAGTCTTGCCGTAAGCGTCGGCAAGCTTATCACGCTGAGTCACGTTAGATTGAAGCTTCTGACGAGTGTCAAGATATGACTGATAAGCAGTTACATATGGCTCAAAATCCTTCATCGGAAGAGTCAAGGCAAAAAGAGTACCCGATGGCAATATCGATGACAAAGATGATGAGGAAGGAACCGACTGTCCGAGAACCGTCATGAAATCCGTCGCATCACCGTCATAGACAGCTTTTCCATCAAGGGACATGGCCCGGTCCGACCCCTTTATGTCAAAGGCCATCCAATCAGAAAAGCGCACAAAAAAATCAGAATACCTGCGAGATGCATTCTTCATCAATGCAGGCAAAAGTCTGCCGGCATAGGTATTGGAGACAAAAACAGCATCATTTCCCGTCAGCATCGACAAAGCCTCTTCAAATCCTGAAGCATCAAGAATCGAAATCCCCTTGTCAAGATGTCTCGCCGACGAGTTGACCAATGTTTCCGAAACCGAGGCCACAAGCAAGTCTCCGGTACGTCTGACTGTCATGCCTTTGGCTGACAAGCAGTCTGAAAGAGCAGAGTCAAGCGTCTCATCATCCTGACATTCGAAAACATACAGCGGAAGAAACTTGCCGGAGTAATGAAGAGATACGGCCATCGGGACACGCCTCATGCCGTCCGGCATCTCAAGGTCACCCACAAGACGGGGAGCAGCATCGCGCGCATCATGGAAACAAGCCACAACAGCAGCGTCCGAAGGAACCGCCGACAACAATGTATGTCTCCTGTCATCCGGAACGCGGGGCCCGGGCTCACCGAAAGGCATTTCCACATCAGAATAAAGCACGAACACAGCCGCGCCTATTCCGACAACCATCACCACTAAAGCGACGAGACAGAGTATGATGGATTTCCTGCTCATTATCTGACAGCGACAGCCTCGATCTCAACCTTCACGCCAAGAGGAAGCGCAGCCGCCTGATAGCATGCCCTTGCAGGCTTGTCACCTGTAAAATATTCGGCATAAACCTCATTGACAGCCTTGAAATCTGCAATATCGGCAAGCAATACAGTAGTCTTGACAACGTTGTCATATGTCATTCCTGCCTCCTTGAGGATGGCTCCGATATTCTTGAGGGACTGATGAGCGGCAGCAACGATATCCTCCTGGACCTTGCCATCTGCCGGATTCACCGGAATCTGTCCTGAGATATAAAGTGTTCCATTCACTTCAATGGCCTGTGAATATGGGCCCACCGCCTTTGGTGCATCTGGTGTTGCGATAACTCTTTTCATGATTATTACAAATTTGTCGTTTACTTTTCACAAGCTCTTTCCAAGAGCGCATTATCATGCAAATTTAGGAAATGTCAGACAAATATGCAACGATTCACACCAAACAGAAAAGCCAGGTCTTGCGACCTGGCTTTTTGTAGCCCCGAGCAGAATCGAACTGCTATCTAAAGTTTAGGAAACTTCCATTCTATCCGTTGAACTACAGGGCCATAAAATTTAATAAAATGACGATTGCTGCGTTGCTCTCCCTCTTCACATCCTCACAACCAGAAGGTTGCTGCGGCATTCATCAGTCAAGCGCCTTGCACTCGAACATTTTATTAGAATTTCTATTACTCAGCCTTCTTCTCAATGATCTGACGACCTCTGTAATAGCCACACTCTGGGCATACTCTGTGGAACATGATTGTAGCTCCGCAGTTTGAACATGTAGCGAGCGTAGGCACTACTGCCACGTCGTGTGTTCTTCTCTTGTCACGCCTCTGCTTTGAGGCTTTGTGTTTTGGATGTGCCATTTTCTATATTTTTTAATTATTAATAATCATTTAAACA
>JAFUQW010000026.1 GCA_017472115.1 Bacteroidales bacterium
ATGGAAGAACGGCTCCGGAAAGATCTGCAATACTATGCAACCCTCCCGAACATAACCACCAAATACCTCGCGGGAAAACTCCAGATGACCGTCATCAAACTATGCAAGATCACCAACCGTCTCTACGGCCTCACCCCAGGCAAACTGATCAGCCGGATGAAATCCATACCAATGCAATAAAATCGTTTTCGCCCATGAAGCCTTTATCTGAAAGCCCCATCACGGAAAATCATCTGAGATCGGTAATGACCCATTCCGGAGTAAAGGCCGGCGTAAAGACAGCTACCGGTTTCTTTTCTGATTGCGACGATGAGATGCTCCTTACCCTCAGGTCGGAGCCTGACGACAGAAGGGATTCGTAGAAGGTGATCAGGTCATCATAGCTCCATTTCGGTTCTATATATACATCTTTCGAGGAATTGTCAACAATCCAGGTCCCTTGTGCATCTGTATATATCTCGACTGCACTCCCTCTGAGATGCCACAGGTCATCCTGAGCTTCAATGACACCCTTGTCACTGAAGTTTCCTTCCGGACCTTTGACTTCTGCCTCGTATGAAACCGTTACGAAAGCCTCCGAAGCCTGCCTGCGTACTTCTTCCAGCATCGTCCTTACATCCTGTGCAAAGGCTGTCGCCGAAAGGATCAGCGACAGAAGGGTTGCAGATATGAAGGTGGCCTTTACCAAAGTACTATTTTATGAAATGCGAGAGGATCTCGTCAAGTTCGTCGAAGGTGCTCACAAGCACCTGACGAGGCTTCGAACCTTCCTGCGGTCCCACTATGCCGGCACCTTCGAGTTGATCCATCACTCTTCCTGCCCTTGCATATCCCATGCCCATCTTTCTCTGAAGGTCAGAAGTCGAACCTCTCTGAGAAGTAACCACCATACGGGCAGCATCTTCAAAAGAAGGGTCAAGCTTGTCCATATCGATGCTTCCGCCACTTGTCTCGCCGTCCTGAGATTCAGGTACAGGAAGATAATAAGGCGTGTTGTAGCATTTCCTGTAGCCGGTCTGATCACCGATGAACTTGGTGATCTTATTGATCTCGGCCATGCTGACAAGGGCGCACTGCACTCGTTCCATCTCGACTCCCGCATAATAGAGCATGTCTCCCCTACCGATGAGATTCTCCGCTCCGTACGAATCGAGAATTGTCCTCGAATCCACTCCTGACACTACTCTGAAGGCGATTCGCGTCGGGAAGTTGGTCTTGATCAGACCTGTGATCACATTTACCGAAGGACGCTGGGTGGCAATGATCACATGAAGGCCGGCCGCCCTTCCTTTCTGAGCAAGACGGACAATGGAGTCGCTGATGTTCTTGGCACTCTTTCTCGCTTCGGAATTGGCTCCACCGGTCATGATAAGGTCTGCATACTCATCTATGACCACGACAAGATAAGGAAGATACTTGTGGCCATCTGTAGGCAGAAGGTGGCGGTCCTTGTATTTGTCATTATACAGCTTGATGTCGTTTACTCCGGCCATGGCGAGCAGCTTATAACGCTCGTCCATCTCGATGCAGAGCGAATTGAGCACCTGCTCAGCCTGCTTAGGCTGCTTGATGATGGCATTTTCCTTTTCCTCTTCCTCGCTCGCGGCCATAGGAAGAACTGCCAGGTAATGCTTCAGCAGGGCATTGTAAGCCGTGAACTCCACCATCTTAGGGTCGATGAATACGAATTTCAGTTCAGAAGGATGCTTGGCATAGAGGAGAGACGAGATTATCACATTGAGTCCCACGGACTTTCCCTGCTTGGTAGCACCTGCCACGAGAAGGTGCGGAGCATCTGTAAGATCGAATGTCTTGACCTCACGGTTTATGGTATATCCCAATGCGATCGGGAGTTCCGCCTTGCTGTGACGGAAGGAATCGTCATCGAGCATCGACTTCAGAGGCACGATTGAAGGCACATTGTTCGGTACCTCGATGCCGACGCTGTCACGGAGGGTAACGACACGCACACCGCTTGCTCCGAGTGACATGGCTATCTCCCTGTGCAGGTTCTCGATCGCGGACACTTTCACACCCGGTGCAGGAACGACCTTGTACAGGGTTACGGTAGGACCTGCAACTGCTGTCACGCTTTCCACCTCGATCCTGTAATTCGACAATGTGGCACGGATACGGTTATTGTTGATCTCATGCTCCTGTCTGCTCACCGTATGCTGTCCGTCAGCATAGTCTTTCAAAAGGCTCAGTGGCGGGAATTCGAAATTCTCCAGCTCCTCCCTGTTGTCTATGCGAGGCAGTTCCTCTCTTACGTTGACATTGTATCCCTCGCCCATGAGCACCTTGACCTCGGTGTCAGTGACGGTAACTTCCTGAACGACCTCTTCATTCCCACCATCGTCCTTTATCTCCGGCTTCTCATCAGTATTTACCTTAGGTTCAAGAGGTTCAATATCTCCATCATCACCGACTCTCTCCTCTTCCTTTTCTTCTTCCTTCTCTTCTCTTTTCTCTTCTCCTTTCTCTTCGGGATCATCAGGAAGTCCACTGTCTGTTGCCGGTGCAGGTCCTCCTGTTGCCGCAAACCAATGCGCAAAACGTCTGCTGGACAGGAGCAGCCATGCTATGACCAAGGCTGCAATTATGAATCCTGTAACCGGAATCCCGACGAGATTCTCCATCCATAATATCACGGCATGTCCGGCGTCACCGCCGAGTCCTCCTCCGAAAGACGTGTCGGCACCGAACTTCATGGAAACGAATGACAGTATGAGGGAAGCGACAAATGTACCGCTGAAGGCTATGAATGTCATCCTGAGCAATCCTATGCTTCTCTTCCAGAAGAAAAGTCTGTAGGCAATGGCAGCCAGCAGGAATATCAGTGCAAAGCTTCCAAGCCCGAAGCAGCGTGCCACAAGGAAATTACCCCAGCGATAGCCTGTCTTGCCTGCCCAGTTCGACACCTCGACTCCCCTGTCCATCATGTCCGGGTGAGACAACAGACTCTGGTCCGCCTGCCATGTGAACAAATATGACATCGATGATATGAGAGTGAACATGGCAAATACCGCAACCGCTATTCCCATATATTTGAGGATGTTGGACTTTCTGACCTCATCCATATCCGAAAAGAACGAGAAACGCGGGCGTTTCTCATTCTTCTCTGCCATTCCTTTATTTTTTCTTTCAGCCATCTTTACTTATGCTGGTTGTTATTCCTTTTCTTCTGATTGTTCTTACGGAAGTTATTGTTCCTGCCGTTCTTTCCCTGATTGAATCCCGGCCTTGAGAAAGAGGCGTCTGATGACAACCTGTTCAATGTCAACCCTTCAGGTACCTTGATACGTCCGTCCGACAGTTTCTCGATGTCCTGGAAGATAGTTGCATCGGCTACCGTATCCTTGTTCCAGATGAGATACTGCTGTCTCATATAGACTGCAAGGGAGCGTATCATGGCTGTCTTTGCGTCGCCATCTTCCTTTTCGGCAATCAGATCGATCATATTCTCGATGTTCCTCCCGTAATGAGTCGCCTTGACCGGCTTCTTCTGGATCGGTACCATCCGAGGCCTTTCGTTGAGACTTTCCGGAGCCGGCATAGGATACGGGGCATCTATGTCAAGGTCGAAACCTGAGATTATATACAGATGGTCCCAAAGCTTATGCTCATAATCCTCCTGCAGATGAACTGCAGGATTGAGTATCTCCATGACCTTGATGATGGCTCTCGCCTGTTCGTTGCGCTTCTGTCTGTCCTCTATGGTCTTGAGATAGTCAACCATCTTCTGCACGTTCCTTCCATATTCCGGAATGTGGAGGGTCACTCTCTCGGTATTGTAGAGCAGTCTGCAAGTATCATTATTATCCATTTCTTCCTTCTTTTACAATCTGCAAATATAATAAAGTTCTCCGATTTCCATCGTATCAGACATGAACAATCTCACCGGACTTGACATACCAGAGATATGCAGACACATCAGGACAGCCGATACCGGTCCATATCTCCGAATACTTCCTTAACTGCCGCAGATATTTGTCGTGATGTTCGCCGAACTTGTAGTCTATGATCTCCACTTTCCCGTCTGAAATGACAACCCTGTCGGGACGATATACTTCTCCGTCCGTATCGATCAGAGCGGTTTCGTTCAATATACGGGCACCATCTCTGAACCAGCCGTAATCCTCTGCCTGCCTTATCCTGAGCGATAGAAGATTCTCGACTTCGCCGGCTTCATCTGCAGAAATGTTTCCGGCCTGCATAGAGCTCATTACGGCATCATGAAGATCAGCAAAGGTTTTTACCTGTGAAAGTATCTCGTGCAGCACGATTCCTCGTATCCTGTCTGAAGCTGCTACACCGGATCTGCCGTCACCGGCAAAGAAATCCATGGCTTCGGATGACAGTCTCAATCGTCCTCTTTCCCGGACTTCCGCAGACTTCCCATCCACGCAGACCTGCCCGGGATTTAAAGCATATGACGGATATTCCATCCCTGATGGCACAATGAAGGTCTGAACTTCGTGTGCATTTTCCCGATATTCATCAAAATCAGGCAGAACTCCGAAATCAAAATGTTCGGCTCCATCTTCCTGACGACGTGACATGCCCTTCATGACCCCGGAGGCGAACCAGTACAGAACCTGAGAGAAGTCTGTGAATGAGCTGAGATCCCCCTTGGACAATGCCGTCATGAATTTAGAAGATGGTGTCTTTGCTATGACATGCAGGCCGAGGACCGCTCTCGTCATGGCCACATACAGGATATTCATATTGTCAACCAGCTGAAGGAAGCTTTCGTTCCTGTAGTGACCTGCAAAAAGCGTTGACTCCGAGGACTTGGACAAGGTCACATCATAGACTCCGTCAGCCACACCCTCAAGCGGCGTGCCCTCCAGATCCGGAGAACACCAGTAATCACCTGCCTTATAGAGGGTTATATTCTCAGCAAACGGAATGATCACATACCGGAAATCCAGTCCTTTGGATTTATGGACGGTCATCACGCTCACACTGTCGCCTCCGGCAGGAGAGGAAATGGAAGGATTCTCCTTTTCCCAATACTTCAGAAAACCTCTGAGATTGTTTCCTTTCAATCCGACATAATCCTTGATACAGTCCATGAAGGACTGGATATGAAGCACCTCTCCCCTCCACTGGCCTTCTTCATCCCGCTCCTTCAGACTGCGCAGAAGATTCTCAGCCATATCGACAAGAGAAAGAGACGAGTCAGGCATGACCAGATCAAGCGATTCGGCAAGGTAGCCGTTCACGGTGTCAGCAGGATTGTCAATGCATGACATGAGGGATACCAGACGTCTTACGGTGACCGCACCCTTCACTTTCAGTGAGTCATCGGTTATCACCGGTATTCCGTTTTCAATCAGAAACGAGGCAACCTCTTCCCCAATGGCATTGCTCCTGACAAGAACCGCTATATCTGACATCCTTGCACCGGAGGCCATGGCTTCCTGCACGCATTCAAGAACATATACAAGTTCATCTTCTTTCGCACAGAACGTAAGACCCACCTTGCCCGGTGCCTTGTCCGCCTTGGCCGTTTCCTGACGGACATCCTTATAGATTCCAGACAGCGGCCCCTTTCCTTCCTCATAGCCTTTCATGGAATCAAGGACCGAGGCCGCAGACTTGAAGAATTCATTGTTGAAACCTACCACATTGGCATGGCTCCTCCAGTTCCTGTCCAGAACCTCTTCCTTGAATCCGGGGAACTCATCCGGCACTGTCTTGTCTATAAGACTCCAGTCGGATCCTCTCCATCTGTATATGCTCTGCTTTACATCTCCGACGATAAGATTCTCCCCACCCTGGGATTCACTGTTGTGAAGCAAGGGCCTGAAGTTGGTCCATTGCACATTGGCCGTATCCTGAAACTCGTCAAGAAGGAAATGGTCGAAACGGACTCCGAGCTTTTCATACACGAATGGGGCATCGGATCCGTCGATGATCTCCCTGAGAAGAGTGTTGGAATCATCTATACTGAGGACATTCTTCTCCTTCATCAGCTCCATATAGGTCCTCTGAAGTTCATCAGCCACTCCCAGACCATATATCTGGGAATCGAGAATGCAGGCCGTGTTATAGACCTTGAAATCTTTTTTCCACAAATCGCAGAATTCATTCAGAGGAGCTTCGAGAAACGGATATACCTTCGGAAGGAGGACCTTTGCCTTGGCCTTCGCAAACCATTGCTCATGGTCTGCCGCCTTTGACAGGAATGTGTCTTTCGGAGCCTCAACCACGGCATTCTCATCCAGTTCATCATAACGATACAGAACCGAGAGGAAACCTCTGTTGCTGTCGGCAGGATCCACTCCTGCCTGCTCCATGACATCCAAGACGAGCCTCGCCCTAACCTTCACTTCCTTCTGAAAGGCAGTCATGATCTCACGGCATGAATGTCTGACCTGCATCAGCTTTTCCTTAGAGCAGAGTGCGGAGGCGTCGATACCGGCCTTTTCCATCGCTTCCTGCCTCTGCACCGACTTGAGACGGACCGCCATTCCGAGAAGATTCGCATCCATGTCATAACGTCCTCCCTGCTCGATCTGTTCAAGAACATTTTCCGTAAGCCACGACAGAAGCCCCTGATCATCCTCCGTCAAGGAATCCAGAATCCTGTCAACGCTTTCAGCTATGAGCGAATCCTTGTCAAGTTCCACCTGATATGAGGCGAACTGACCTATCTCACGTGAAAACGCCTTCAGGGTCTGCTGGAAGAACCTGTCTATGGTACTGACGGCAAATGCGCCGTAATCATGAAGAATGTCATGAAGAACAGTTCCGGACTTTCCGCTCAACATTTCCTCCGTCATACCGGTTTCCTTTTTCAGATCCTTCAGGTATTTCGAACGTGACGGATCGGTTGCCAGCAGATGAAGTTCATTGAGGATGCGGTTCTTCATCTCGTCTGTAGCCTTGTTGGTGAACGTGACTGCAAGGATATGCCTGTACGCATATCTGTCCTTGTTCTTCAGCAACAGACTTATATATGTCTTGGCAAGGTTGTAGGTCTTTCCGGAACCTGCCGAAGCTTTCATTATCTTAAGCATATCCTATCTTCCGCAAATTGTCTTGAAATCACAGTATGAGCAGATCTTTTCGTCATCAGTACGCCTGAATCCGACCGACATGTCGCACATTTCATCGATCAGGGCTGCAAGCCTGTCCGAAACGGCCTCATAGAATTTTCTGTTCAAAGGCACGCTGACCGGAGGTTCCTTGAAAAGTTTGGATGTCGAATATACACAGTTGCATATAGTCTTTCCGTCAAGCTGACGCAGGGACGACAACAGCATGTCGTATATGAAGAACTGAAGCGCAATCTTCGGGCGTTCCTTCACGTCAGGAGCAAAAATACTGTCCGCGATGGCCTCCGCGTTGCCGTCATCAATGTAGATGTCATCATCCAGCACCTTGCCTGTCTTGTAGTCAACGACTCGCGCCTGATCCGGGCTGAAGCTGTCGAGTCTGTCGATATATCCCTTGAAACGCAGTCCGTGAAAGTCTCCCGTAACCCTGACTTCTCGTCCGAGTATCTCGAAACAGTCCCGGCCTGAGGCTTCAAGAAGTTCAAGATCCCTCTTCAATGTCCTGACCACATACCTTACGATGACATCAGTGATGACAAGATTGCGTCCTGCCACATCAGGCACATTGAGCTGACAGGCAATCAGAGCCTTGACCTTGTTCCTGATGTCATCTTCTCGACCGAGCCATGACCTTATATACTCACGGGATATATATTTCAGAGGAGCGTCCTGACAGCCGGAGCCGCGGCCTTTCCTTTCAAAGAAGAAATCTTCCGACATCGCTCCCTCTGATGTGTATAAGGAGCGCATCGTATCGTGATATACTGTTCCGAACATGCCGTAATCGAGGGATTCGGCCACTTCATCTTCTGCCCTGAGCCCCTTGACCGTTCCATAATAGAATTTTGCAGGACATGCGAGATAGTTCTGGAGCGTGGTAGCCGACAATTCCTTTTCCCTGATGGCTCTGACATCATCCTCTGTCTTGACTATTTCAGGAAGAGTGCCGGTCTTCATCTCGGAAAACTGTACCACATACCTGTTCAGAGGAAGTCCGAAATGGTATTCCAACTGCTTTATATACCGGCTTTCCTCTCCTGACTTCAATCCCTCGGTCCTCGAGTCCACAAGCATCCACACTCTTTCCGCACGAGAGATCATCCTATAGAAATAATAAGCCCAGATGGCATCCTGATACTCGTACGTAGGGAGTCCGAACCCCTTGCGCAGCTCAGGAGGTATGAAGGATGAACTGACATTACGACGAGGGAATACACCTTCATTGGCCGACATGATCACGAGATTGCGGAAGTCCAGGGCTCTCATTTCGAGAGGACCCATTATCTGAAGTCCCTTCAGGGGCTCTCCCTTGAACGGAACTGAAACAGAACCGAGCAGACGGGTGAGAAGCCGGATGTATGTCGAGGGCAGCATGTCGCGGAATCTGCCTGAATGTCCGAGCCTGTCTTCGATCACGGAAATCATCTTGTAGTATTCTTTCGCGAACTCGAGTTCCACTATCAACGAGGCATCTTCCGACACGGCTGAAGCCGTTCTTCCGGCAACATTCCGGAGGTATCCGGACAATGCGGCTATCTGTGCTCCGTCAGCAGCCTTGGGGTCTGTCACAACGACCTCAAAGACAGCATCAAGCAGAGGAGTTCCCCTCAGATCATCCGCCTTTATGTAATATCCAGCCGTTTCCTTGAGCTTGAGCATGATCTCTCTGGTCCTGTCATCGGCAGACTTGCGGAATACATCGTTTGAGAAAAGTTCCCACACCGGTCGATGGTAAAAATACCATTCCCCCTTCCTCAACGCCGCGTGCATCTGTATGGAAGCGACATGCGACATCATGCTGTAGAACAGGCTTCCGCTCATAGGGAGTCCCATCGTCACGTTTATATCACGTATGCCATACGGTATGCTGTTCAATACAGGAATGAGAAGCTCCTCGTCAGGAAGGACTATGGCACAATCTGATTGCGGGTCGTCCATTCCGGACAGAATGTCAGGTATCCTCTTGGCCTGCCCTACGGCCGAAGCCGTACTGATCACATTCACCTCCGGCACAGGAAGCGGCACAGGATCCCAATCCGCAGCCTGAGGGAATTCCAGCACATTCTCGGACATGAACACAGAAGAGCGGTTCTGCATGTCCTTTATCATTTCACCGGACCAGTCCCAGCAGAATTCCGCCATCGAAGCATCGCGAAGCTTCCTCAACACGGCCTTCTCACATTCATTCAATGCATTGAGTCCCACAAACACATATTTATCCACATCAGGATAGAATTTCCTGAACACATCTCCGGCGGAAGAGTCCTTGAGCTTGAGGACGAGCTCCCTGTAAACCTTGCCTTCATATGCGACACCGCTGTCATCTAATCTGGCATTGAAATCAGAATAGAGCCGATGAAGGATATTCCATATCTGAAGGAAACGTGCCTTGACATCCGGATCATCAGTCTTGAGATCCACTGTAAGCCTGCCGGAATGGTCATTGAAATGGCTCACGAAGCTCTCGATCGCCATCCTCTGCCTGTCTGTCAGATAACTGAAACTGTCCTGGATCTGCTTATAATCGGCCACATTGGCAAACAGCCTGTCAGGATCGACAAGATACTTGTCAACGTCATTGAAATCCCCGAGGATGACATCTCCCCAGAACACGAATTCATCGACAGGCTCCGCATGAGGATTGATGGCGCAATAGCAGTCATACAGATCGAGAAGAAGCCTGAGCCGGTCCGTAGGCCTGACGGCGGATACCTTGAAGAACAGGTCGTTGACCGTGATCATCTCCGGCATGACGATCGGCATCGCATCCGGATCGGAAGCCACCGCATCGGCAAGATGTTTCCGGAAAAAGACCATGGAACGGCGATTGGGAAAGACAAAGCACTTCGTCCTCAGTTTTCCGGCTGAATAATAATGGTCTGCGACCTGTTTAAGAAAAGGTGTCATAAATCATTCATTTCTCATGCAAAGATAACATTACAAATTGCCAAAGCATAGCACATTGTCATCTTTTATGAGAAATGAGATGAAATTTCCTTATCTTCTCATTCCCATCGGCGGTCCCATAGCAGGACGTCCGCCACCGCTGCCCGGCCTTC
The DNA here is from genome assembly GCA_017472115.1 of Bacteroidales bacterium. The sequence goes on from JAFUQW010000026.1 coordinate 10,127, forward strand.
CTGCCGGACCACGGTTGCCCCGATTGCCTCCGAAAGTTCCGAACCTGTAGGTGAATGAGAGGACGACATATCGTCCGAGAGTGTTGTTACGCACCTCCTGATGGTAGTTGGATGCATCGGTCACAGACAGGTTCTTCGCCTGATTCAGGATGTCATAAGCTCTGAGGGCGAGAGTACAGGTTTTCTTGAAAAGAAGCTGTGTGATCTCCGCGTTGATGATGAATTCCGGCTCCTGCTGAGTGGTGTAACCGTTGTACCAGTTGTAGTTGAGATCTCCGATCAGATTCATGCCGAAAGGAAGCGTCCAGTTCATCTCGAAAGAGACGTTGTTGTTCCATGTGGCATTCTGGTTGGCCGATTCGAGGGTGTACCAGGACTTCGACAGGTTCGTGCGGCCGCCGGCGACGAGCTCGACAAAGTCGTTCCTGTAGGTCAGCCTCAACATCTGTGAGAGATTCATCGAACGGATCTTGTTGACAGTAAAGGCATCCGTATTGCCGAGATCCGGGAAGTCCGCGTTGAAGAGTTCATAGTTAAATTCAGCCTTTCCGGCATCATAATATTTGTCGGAATCAAGCGAACCTGTTCCAATATAAGATGTCGATTGGTTGTAGCGGGCGTTTGTCATTGACATGATTGAAAAATCAGACTTTCCGATAGGAGAATTCACCATCACGCGGCCACTCACGTTTCCTGTGCCGGGGCCGTTTACTGGTATGGAGTACTGCACACCTGACTTGTCGTACCACTGAGCGTTGGTGATGGCCTCCTGCACCATTCCTCCACTGAAATCCGTATGGACAGAAGTGAAGCTCTGCCTGTTGGTGTAGCCGAAGTTCAGGCGGGCGCTATGGTTGAAATATGGCTTGAGATAAGGGTTACCGAGCGAGATGTTCAGAGGGTTCGTGTTGTCAGGCACCGGCATGAGCTGGGAGGTAGAAGGCTGGGATGACCTTCCGTTGTAATTGAACATCATGTTGGTGTAGTCGCTGAAACGGTATCGTATGCGGGCAGTCGGAGACCAGTTGACTACATCATTCCTGTAGGTCTCGCCGTTTGTCTCGTTGAACGTGTTCTGAGGAAGGGCACGCATTCCGATCTGTGCATTGATATTGTCCTTCTGCCAGCTGATGGTCACGCCTGCCTGATGGTTGATGTTACGGTTCAGGATAGAGCTGGAATATGTTGGATCCGGATTGGCCATGTCATATCCGTCCTGAGTGATCACGTTGCCTTCATCCCTGCTGTCGATACCGTTGAATGCATCCTTGATGCTCTTGCTGCTGCTCCAGCTGTACTGATAGCTTCCTTCAAGGAAGAGATATTGTGTCAGAGGCTCTGTATAGACGAGACGTCCGCTCACGGACGAGCTTCTGGAATTCTGCTTGTAAAACTGATCCACAATGTCATTCTCATAGAGTCCGTCAGCATTGACATCCGTCTGCGTATTTGACTGGTTCCAGCTGTCCATGTCGTTGTTGCTGAAGCTGTAGTTCATGTTGAGCGAGAGGGTCCTTCCAGCCTTTCCGAGACGCTGTCTGAAAAGGAGACGGCCGCTTGTTGACCAGTTCCTGTTGTCACCGAAGCTGTTGGTGAAACCTCTGTTGGTGAAGGTGGTGTCTGCTCCCATGGCTGTCTTTGTAGAGAAATCCGAATACTCCGAGAATGATCCGCTTCCGAAATTGACCTGAGGCTCGAAAAGGAGCGAAGTGTTCTTCGAGAACTCGTGGTCCATGCGGATACCGAAACGGTGGCCCTGCGAGCCGGTCGTACTGTAGCCGCTGTTGTCATTCAGCAGGCGGCTGCCATTCTCCATATAGGTTACCTTGGAACTCTCCTCCTCGACCACTCTCTCGGATCCGTTGTAAAGGTAGTTGCCTGCAAGCTCCATGGCACCGTCAAAAAGATCGAAGGAACCGTTCAGACCGCCCATCCACGATGTAGTCTCTCCGTTTCCGCCTCCGAAGCCGCCCATGCCACGACCCATGCCGCCACCACCGCCACGCATTCCCTGCATCATGCTCCCGGCCATGTCGTAGAATCCGCGGTTGTTCGTATTGTTGGCATTGAGAATTATGCTTATCTGACTATCTTCCTTGAAGTTACCTATCATGCCGGCTCCCTGGTAGCGCCATCCCTCTTTCAGGAATGTGTGTTCGTCATTATAATATCCCGGATCAGGCACATCGTGTCCGCCTCCTGCACTGAGATTTCCGAACCATCCGTTCATCATGCCTTTATAGACAGAAAGGTCGATGATCGTCTCCTCATTGCCGTCATCTATGCCTGTGAAAATGGCCTGGTCCGACTTCTTTTCGACGACCTTAACCTTCTCGATCATCTTTGCCGGAAGATTCTTGGATGCGAGCTGAGGATCATCGAGGAAGAAGGTCTTGCCGTCTATGGTTATCTTCTTGATCGTTTCTCCGTTGGCCGTGATGCTTCCGTCTGAGGCCACTTCGACTCCCGGGAGCTTCTTGAGAAGATCCTCGAGCATGTCATTGTCAGAAGTCTTGAATGACGATGCCGTATATTCGATGGTATCCTTCTTGACTATTATAGGGTTGCCGACCGCAGATACGCTCGCTGCATCAAGGACCTTGACATCCTCTTCCATCTTTATGTCTCCGAGATTGACATTCTTCTCCACAAGGAGTTCCTTTTCATAGGTCTTATAGCCCATCAGCTCCGCCTTCAGGATATAAGTCCCCTTTCTGACCTTGGCCAGAGAGGCGTTTCCTTCACCGTCGGTCAGGACATACTTTGATGCGGACTTTTCACCTTTGACAGTAAGAGAAGCAGTAGCATACCCGACAGGTTCACCGGAACCGGCGTCAAGCAATCTGAACTTTACCGTAAATGAATTCTGTGCAAAAGCCGGAACCGCCGCCACAGCCAGCAGAAAAATGAAGATCCTCCTGAAGAAGGAAACAAGACTTCTTGTCATAACAATCCTATTAATATTTCATCCACAAAATGAGGCTGACCTGAAGGCCAACCTCGCTGATTCTTTTAGACACATCTGCATCCCGAAGGTTTAGAAACCGCATGATTTTTTTTTAGATCTCTTTACTCCTTCAGTGCACGCATCAACGACGCATAGGACCGCCCGCTCCCGGTCTGCCGCCGGCAGCACCGAAGTTGCCGAAACGGTATGTGAGCGAAAGGATTATATATCTTCCCAAAGTATTGTTCCTGACTTCGCTGTGATAATTGCCGCTGTCGGTCACGGACAGATTCTTTGACTGACCGAGAATATCATAAGCCTTCAGTGCCAATGTGAACTTGTTCTTGAAGAGAAGCTTGGTGATCTCGGCATTGAGGATGACTTCGTCCTCCTGAGGAGTAGTGTAGCCGTTATACCAGTTGTAGTCAACATCCGAAATTATGTTGATTCCGGCTGGAAGTGTCCAGTTCATCGATGCATCGACCTGGTTGTTCCATGTAGCTCCGACCTGCTGACCTGCAATGGTGAACCATGACTTGGACACCCTTGTCCTTCCACCTGCCGTGATCTCGACAAAATCATTCCTGTATGTCAGACGTAGCCTCTGCATCACATTAAGAGACTGAGTCCTGTTGACGGAGAACATATCCGTAGCCGATTCCATATCAGGGAAGTCGGCATGGAAGAGGTCATAATTGAAGGCAGCATTCGCCGCATCATAATACTTTTCTGAATCCAATGTGCCGTTTCCGATATACGATGTCGTCTCATTATATCTCGCGGTACTCATGGAGAAGATCGAGAATCCCGATTGTCCGAATGGAGAATTGACCATTACATTACCATTGACAGAACCTGTGCCGGGACCGTTTACCGGTATCGAATACTGGATTCCCGCCTGGTCATACCACTGTGCGTTAGTAATGGCATTTTCTACTATGCTTCCGCCGAATCTGGCATGAACCGAAGTGAAGGTCTCCTTGTCGGTAAATCCGAACATCGCCCTGAGGTTATGGTTGAAATATGGCTCGAGATATGGATTTCCGAGCGATATGCTCAGAGGATTGGAATTATCAGGCACAGGCATCAGCTGAGATGTCGAAGGCTGTGACGAACGGCCGAAATAAAAGACACGGACATGAGAATTGTCATTGATCTCATAATTGAGCATAGCCTGAGGAGACCAGTTGATAACATTGCTCTCATATTTTTCTCCATTGGTCCTGTTGTATGTCTGAGTAGGATTGATGGCTGCACCTAACTGAGCACGGAACTTTTCCTTCTGATAGCTGACATTCAAGCCTCCGCGCTGACTGACAGACCTGTTGAAGATCTCGTTTGAATAAGTCTCGTCAAGCGTCTCGCCCTTCTCCACATAATCGAGCGAGGTCACCTCTCCTGTCAGTACATCACCGGAATTTCCGCTGTTGTATGCAAGTTTGTCAGAGACATTACGGTTCCAGCTGTACTGATAGTTCGCCTCGAGATAGAAGTCATGACCGAGAGGCTCGGTATATACTACACGTCCGCTGAGGGATGTTCCGTTCGTCTTTCTTTCGATCCTCTGGTTGACTACCTCGGGATCGGTATCCCACTCCCCGTCATAATCTTCATCGGAGAGAGTGAACGACTGGTTCAGTCCGTCAAGAACATTGTTGCTGAAAGAGTAGCGGACATTTGCCGAGATCGTCCTGCCCGGCTTTCCAAGCCTCTGCCGCAACAGAAGGAATCCGCTTGTTGACAGATATCTGTTATTTCCCGAATTGTCGTTGAAACCGATATTGGTCGGTGACAGGACATCATCGGCCATCCTCCTCGTAGAGAAATCCGAATATTCTGAATACCTTCCCATTCCGAAATTGAACTGAGGCTCGAAAAGGATCGATGTGTTTTCCGAGAACTTATGTTCAAGACGGACTCCGAAACGATGTCCCTGGTTGAATGTATTGCTCGTACCCTTCTCCGAATTGTGAAGCTGAACACCGTCGGTAAGCATCCTGATGGTGGAGCTTTCCTCCTCCACAAACCTGTCGGAACCGCTGTAAAGGTAATTGGCTGCAAGCTCCATATCATCGTCGAAAAGAGAGAAGGCTCCGTTGAGACCACCCATCCATGAAGTCGCAATGCCGTTGCCACGGCCCCAGCCGCCCATTCCACGACCCATTCCGCCTCCACGCATTCCCTGCATCATGCTGCCGGCTACGTCATTGAAGCCACGGTTGTTGGTATTGTTCCCGTTCAGGATAATGCTTATCTGGCTGTTTTCCGAAAATCTTCCGATCATCGCTGCTCCCTGGAAACGGGGATCGTTCATATCCGACCCCTTTCCCGGTATGTCATGTCCGCCGCCACCCATCACGTTACCGAACCAGCCGTCCTTCATTCCGGACTTGAGGGACAGGTCTATCACCATTTCCTCATCGCCGTCATCTATGCCGGTGAACTGGGCCTGATCCGACTTCTTTTCCACCACCTTGACCTTCTCGATGAGCTTTGCAGGAATGTTTTTGGAAGCAAGCTGAGGGTCATCAAGGAAGAATGACTTTCCGTCGATCATGATCTTGGTGATGGTCTCTCCGTTGGCGGTTATGGAACCGTCCGTACCGACTTCCACGCCAGGAAGCTTCTTCAGCAGTTCCTCAAGCATGTCGTTATCGGATGTCTTGAACGAAGAGGCAGTATATTCCACCGTATCTTTCTTGACGACAATGGGATTACCGACCGCAGACACGCTAGCCGCATCCAGCACCTCGATATCTTCTGACATCTTTATGTCACCAAGATCGACATTCCCGTTTATGACAAGTTCCTGTTCATGGGTCTTGTATCCCATCAGCTCTGCCTTCAGCACATAAGTCCCTTTCCTGACCTTGGTCATAGTTCCAGTTCCTTCAGCATCGGTCAGAACATATTTCGCAGCGACATTTTCACCTTTGACTGTCAGCGATGCCGTAGCGAAACCGACCGGATCGCCCGTATTGGAGTCAACAAGCTTCAGCTTTACCGTAAATGTGTTCTGAGCAAAGGCCGGGAAGGCAGCCACAGAAAGCACCATGATGAAAATCTTCTTCAAAAAAGACTTCAGACTTCTTGTCATAACTAACTGATTAATACATCCACCACTAAAAGAGACCTGTCTGTCAGACGGCCTCAAACATAATATGACACGTTTCCTTTGCGTAAGTTTAAAGGAAACGCTATTTTTTAATCCTTTCAGGATTATTTTCTATAAATTTCTTCCAATCGGTCTTGCTTCCCGTTCCTGCAAGAGGATTGGACATCTGATAATGATGACAGAGAGCTATCGCGAGCGCATCCGTGGCATCAAGATATTTCGGATCAAGATCGACCTTCAGAGTTTTCTGAATCATCATCGCCACCTGCTCCTTGGATGCGGCACCGTTACCGCATATGGCGATCTTGGCCTTTCTCGGAGCATATTCTGCAACCGGAATCCCTTTCATCACCGCTGCTGTCAGGGCAGCTCCCTGGGCACGGCCGAGCTTGAGGATGACCTGTGCATTCTTGCCATAGAACGGAGATTCCACAGCAAGTTCATCCGGTGAATGCTCTTCTATGAGTTCACTCACTCCGGCGAAGATATTGGCCAGCTTCTCGAACGGGTCCTTGATCTTCCTAAGGTCAAAAACCCCCATATCGACATAGTGCGGCCCTTTGGTATCAATGCATATGACCCCGAAACCAAGAATATTGGTTCCGGGATCTATGCCTAATATGGTCTTTGACTTAGTCAATGTAATCAAAACCTGTGTAAGGACGGAGGACCTCAGGAATCTCGATGCGGTCGCCCTTCTGGTTGTTCTCGAGAAGAGCAGCAACCACGCGAGGAAGGGCAAGCGAACTTCCGTTGAGCGTATGCGCGAGCTGAGTCTTGCCGTCTGCATCCTTATACCTGAGTTTCAGACGGTTGGCCTGATAAGACTCGAAGTTGGAAACCGATGATATCTCAAGCCATCTGCCCTGAGCTGCAGAATACACCTCGAAGTCGTATGTGATGGCTGAAGTGAAGCTCATATCGCCACCGCAGAGACGAAGGATGCGGTATGGAAGTCCGAGAGACTTCACGATGCCTTCAACATGCGCGATCATCTCGTCGAGAGCCGCGTATGACTCTTCCGGCTTTTCGACTCTCACAATCTCCACCTTGTCGAACTGATGAAGTCTGTTGAGACCACGTACATCCTTGCCGTATGATCCTGCCTCACGACGGAAGCATGGAGTGTAGGCTGTCATCTTCACAGGAAACTCATTGTTGGCGAGAATCACATCCCTGAAGATATTCGTCACAGGCACCTCAGCTGTAGGAACCATGTAGAAGTTGTCGAGAGTGGCGTGATACATCTGACCTTCCTTGTCCGGAAGCTGGCCCGTACCGAAGCCTGAAGCCTCATTCACCATGATAGGCGGCTCCACCTCCTGATAGCCTGCGGCTGTGTTGATGTCAAGGAAATAGTTGATGAGAGCCCTCTGGAGCCTTGCACCCTTGCCTTTATATACTGGGAAACCGGCACCGGTAAGCTTCACGCCAAGGTCGAAGTCGATGATGTCATACTTCTTGGCAAGCTCCCAGTGAGGAAGATTGTTCTCGCCGAGATCAGGAATCTCGTTTCCGGTCTTGACAACCACGTTGTCCTCTGCACACTTTCCCTCGGGAACCATGTCGCAAGGTATATTTGGAAGGAGGACAAGGAGCGAATTCAGTTCCGAGTTGTTCTCCTCTGACTTTCTTTCTATTTCAGCGGAACGGGCCTTGAGTGCTGCAACCTCTGCCTTCACGGACTCGGCCTCGTCTTTTTTGCCCTGCTTCATGAGTCCGCCTATCTCGGCAGCCTTCTTCTTCTGCTCTGCAAGGCAGGTATCGAGCTCAAGCTGGAGAGCTCTTCTGTTCTGGTCGAGAGCATTGATCTTCTCAACGATCTCTTTTGCGTCAAAATTCTTCACCGCGAGCTTTGAAATCACGAATTCAGGGTTCTCGCGAAGTAATTTCAATGTGAGCATA
>JAFUQW010000027.1 GCA_017472115.1 Bacteroidales bacterium
CTGCAGAGAAGAAGTCTGCGATAGAGGATGCCAAGAACAAGCTCCAGGAGGCTGTGAAGGCGCAGAACCTTGCAGACATCGACAAATACAACGCTGAGCTCGAGGCAGCATGGCATGCAGCTTCAGAGGATATGGCGAAGGCTGCACAGGCAGGTCCTCAGCCAGGCGCACAGGGTCCGTTCCAGGGCGGTCAGGCAGGTCCGCAGGGTGGCGCTGACGACCAGGGCGTTGACGAGCAGTAATCTCTCAGTCAACTTCTGATTGACATTATATACCGGCAGTGCCGCACCATTTCTGGTGCGGCACTGCTTTTTTTGTTCGGAATGATCAAAGTGTGTCCGTTATCTATTTGACAACCAATTACTTAAGCCCGTAAGGGGTACCGATTTTAGGGAGGGGATAAAGATGTAAGTTATTGAATTAGAGCGAATTCCCCGCCACAGGCATCATTGTTTCGGTACAACGGCGTAGAAGAGAAGGTCGCCTTCGTCTGCGGTGTTCTGCAGACTGTGCGAATATCCCTTCGGACAATAGAGACAATCCCCTGCCGATACTGGCGACACAGTCTCAGTCTCTGCGCCCGGCTCCTTTTCGACTATGGTTCCTCTGCCTTCAAGGATGAAGATCACCTCACAGCTGTCATCATGCGTATGCATTCCGATTGTTGCCCCCGGAATCAGTCGTCCCTTGAATATCCTGTTCGTTCCGTCAAAGAACATGTTGGCGGCAAACTCTTTCTCACCGCCCTTGAAGTTCGGAAGCACTGTCACTCCCATCTCATTGAAATCCAGTATCATATCGTTTATTTTTAATTATTCCGCTTGCCCGTGCAGTGATTCATAATATTTTGTCAAAAGCCGTTTCGGTCTTCATATCGCCACACGACCTTATGTCCTGCCTGCAAATATACTACATAGTTGCAGATTTAAATCAGGCAGCCGGACAATCTTTGACCATACGACTTCATAGGCTGCCGTATTTCCACCGGAAAGGGCATTCCCGTGGAAAAGTCAGGGTTCGGATGGGGCTTCTCCATGAAATGGTGCCTTCCTATGGACAAAGTCGTCATTAGATGTGGTTTTTCCACCGGAAGGCCGGTTTTCATGGAATAGTGCGGTCAGACAAAATCAGACACCTCGAAAAGAGATGTCTGATTTGTCTGTCCATATAAGGGAGTCATTTAGTAACTGAGCTTGACGCCGAGGTAGAAGGCACGAGGGGACGCCGGGCCGTAGATGTAGCCGGAGTCGCGGTCAGGGCCCTGGTCGAAGTCATTCTGGAAGGCGTTGAAGAGGTTCTGCACGCCGGCGTTGATCTGAAGCTTGATGTTGTTGTAGAGCTTGAAGTCGTACGAAGCCTTGAAGTTCATGTCGAAGAAGCCCGTGGTCTTTTCAGTGCGGTTGGCATCGATCCATCCTGCATGGTGCTCGACGAGCATCGATCCTGTGTAGGTACCGCTGAGAGAGAGCATCAGGTCGCGGAGAGGATTGACGGATGTCACGAAATAGCCATAGAAGTCCGGAGTGCGGAACATCGTCGTAACTGCTTCGACATCATCTGCCCATGCATGAGCCTCCTTGTAGTTCGAGCGCTGGAGGGTGACTCCCGCCTGCAGCTGCCACAGGCTCTTGTATGCTATCTTTCCTTCAAGGTTTCCGCCGAATACGCGGGCTCCGGATTCGTTTCGGCGCTCCTTGATAAGGACTCCGTTCTCCACTCCGATCTCGGTAAGTGCAAAGACATCCGAAAGGTCTGTGAAGAATCCTTCGAGAAGGAGGTTGCCCTGCCAGTCGCCCCACGAATGATACATATCGGCAGAAAGGCTGACGCTCTGTGATTTCTCCACGCGAAGGTCATCTGCAAGACGGATCATCGATACGATACCGCCGACATTGTCGATATGGAGGTCTTCGTCAAAGGCCTGAGGTGCACGGAAACCATACGAATAACTTGCTCGGAGATTGATCTTCTCAGTAGGATTGAAACGAAGGTTGGCGCGAGGACTGAAGATCACGCCGTCGATAAGGTTGTGCTTGTCAAGACGGCCGCCGACGAGGATGCTCCAGCGGGCATTCTTCCACTCGTTCTGGAGATAGGCGCTACCGATGCGGACCAACTGGTCGGTCACACGGTTGTAGCCCCACATGTTGTCTTCAAGGTGGTCCTGATTGTATTCCACACCTGCCGTGAGGTCGGCCGGCATGAAGAGACAGTTGTCGAACTTATAGACATACTGGCTGCCGACAACCCATGTAAGGTCCTTTGTCTCACCGTATGCATTCGGGTCCATTCCCGCTCCATAATAACTCTCGCGGTTGATATGCTGGAGGGAGCCGAACACATTGAGACGATGATGTTCGTCAGGCGAGAACCAGTCATACTTGAGCGAACCGGTATTGATGCTGTGACGCACCTGCTCGGCGATCATCACCTCATGTGGAGGAAGATGAAGCTGGTCACCGCCACGGCGATATTCCTGGAGATGATGATACTCTCCTGTGACCTTGCTGTAGAGCCCGGTCTTCACGTATCCTCGCATTCCGAGGGTCTGTCCGCTCATTTCCGTGAGTTCCGTGAAGCCGTCCCCGTCATGGTCATATCCGTCCTTCTGTCGGTTCTGGCCAAATACGGCGATTCCCATCTTGTTGTCATCTGTCACAAGGGATGCATTCAGAGAAGTGTTGTTGTCGAATGCTGACGAGCCGTTGATGCTGCTTATTGTGTGCGAAAGCGAAGCTGAGTTGCGTACCGGTTCCTTTGTGATGATATTGATGGTACCGGCAATGGCAGAGGAACCGAAAAGAGCCGAACCGCCACCTCGCATCACCTCTACCCTATCCACCATATTGGCCGGTATCTGCTCTATGCCATAGACGCCTGCAAGGGCGCTGAAAATCGGACGGGAATCAATAAGTATCTGAGTATAAGGACCGTCAAGACCGTTTATACGCACCTGCTGGTAGCTGCAGTTCTGGCAGTTGTTCTCTACCCTCACTCCGGGCTGGAATACGAGTCCCTGAGAAAGCGATGTGGCATTTACTCTCTCGTAAGTCTCCATATTCACGACATTGACGAGGGTCGGAGCCATCATTCGTGCCGTCTCGCTGCGGTTTGCAGACACGACCACTCCGTCGAGCATCACATTGTCTTCCTCCACATAGAAGTTCACTTCCAGAGCCACGCCGTCCTTGAGTGTAATCTCCTTATATGCAGTCTTATATCCTACTCCGGACACCTGGAGTACGAAATCTCCCTCCGGAAGATGCTCCAGAAAATAATGTCCGCTGTCAGCGGTCGAAGTACCAACCGTAGTTCCCTTCAGGGATACCACAAGAAATGGCACATGCTCACCTGTATTCTTATCAAGCACATGACCATGAACACTCGCCTCAGTCCTTCTTCTGTCATCGGCACCCCACACAGAAACCGAAACAAGGAGTGCCATCAATAAAATCAATCTTTTCATCTGAATATGCAGTCAATTTAAAATTTCGGGCGCAAAGATACACCCGGAATTTCTTAACGGCAATCACTATTTATAGTGATGATTGTCTCACCTGTTCTTCAGACACAGCGAAAGGTATTTCTTCAATAAGAAACGGTTTAATTTTTTATCATCAAAAATGCCTTGATGTACTTTAGAGACCGCTTATCGCTAAACAGGCCGAAACAGATTAATGAGAATACAGCAGTTTCTAAATTAAATCGTCTATTCCCAAATTACCTTGATTGAAGACTCGCCCTGAGCACAGCCAAGTCCCTGAAGAAGGACTATCATACTGTCGTCCGGCGCACCTTTGGAAGGATCATAAGCAATCTTGATGACCCCTTCCTTCAATGGACGCACCGGCTCTGCATAGAACTTCAGACAATCCGGCAGAAGGGATCTGTCGCAGTCGAACTTGAGCGACCTGCCGCTTACATTCACGAAACGGATGGTCTCCACAGCAGCCTCCCCTTTTCTGAACCTGATGATGTTCCTGCTGAGATTTATCCCTCCCATCGATATCGGGTATCGTCCCGACACATCCATCACATTCTGCACGTCTGTTGACAGTTTCAGCACAGCAGCCGGCCCGTTACCTTTTCCGGTATAGACATAGATGCTCCTTTCGGACTTTCCTTCCTGACCTTTAGGATTGAAACGCACTGATATTACAGCAGTCTCACCGGGTCTGATGACCTTCCTGTCGCAAATTGCAAAAAGACACGAGCATGTGGTTAACACACTCTCTATCTTCACCTTCCGGAAACTTCTGTTGGAAAATTCGAACCTGTATGTTTCAGGGGCATCACTCCCGTTCATAAGATCTGCAACGATATGCTTCGTCTGGAAATCAAGGACTGCCGAGTCCGGAGCAAATATCCTGTCAAAGAAAGAACGGTCTTGCGCCTGCCTTGAAGACACAGATACCGATGCCTGAGCATATGCTGAGACCGTCATGGCCAAGACACCGAGAACAGTAAAAAACAGTCTAAAACAATTTTTCATCTGTATGATTTAAGTATATTGTTTCAAAATTTTGTAAAGATACTCATAAAAAACACTCATACCTTCATATTAAGGTACGAATCCGCAAATTTTTGTTCTTTGCAAAATGATATTGACGATATGAAAGATGGGCGGCAACCGTCACGGCCCGCCCATCGCATTGCAGATAAATATGATCAAAGCAGATTGATCCAACCTCCGGTTGCGGGAACGATCTCCTCCAAGAAATGAATGACATGATACCCGTTCCCTTCATCATCAAGGTATTCAGGATGGCCGGATGGAGCAAAAAAGTACGGTGCATTACGTTCCACCTTATTCAATTGAGAATCCGAATCCAAATTCAAGTCATGGACATCCACACATGGAGCAAAGATATGGTTCGCCACATCATTCTCAGTCAATCCGAGGAAATATTTTAGGAAATCCCTTTCTGTCAGAGCGGTATCATAAGTCTGCATCCTTAAGGCCCTGTACAGCATCACGCCGATTCCTCTCCTTTTTCCAGATCCTTCGCCTCCGACAAAAACCCTGTCTCCGCCATCGCCATTGACCGAATACAGAAGTCTTGTATTCGCATCCGCATAACCGTCCGCAACGGAAGGCTGCAGCATTGTGATTGCATCAAAGACATTGCTTCCCGTCTTTGCATATTTCAGAAGGCAATCATACAGATAGACTTTGCTCACGTCCGTCATGAATTCAGCATTTACATCCATATAATAGATCATGTTTCCGGACTGAGGTGAAAACAACATCATTCCTGCAATATCGTTATATACACCGGCAAATGTCGGAACGGATGCAGCTGCACCTTCAGGCTTATGATTCGACACCTGACTTCCGAATACAGCTCTTGTTCCCAATGCTGTATGCACATACAGGTCTATATATCCGCAGACATGTCCGATCTTTTCATGGGAATGCCTGTTTTCCACATAAATCATCACATCATGCCTTCCCGCACTATGTGCAAGTCCTGCAGCAACTTCATTTTCAGATATTCTGAAAGAAGCACCCGTTGCATAGGCATGGTCATCCGGATCATATGAAAGAGAATATACTCCGTTGGAATTGCTGAAACCGCCCTGCCACTCGGGGAGCAGTGCTACACTCAGACATGATTTGTCGGCATCAGGAACCGGAGCTTCATATTCAAATGAAAGGTTTTTCTTCCGCAATTCACTGAAATAATCTTTCAGAACCGGCTTCACCCCATCCATGGCAAAGAGCGTATAATCATCAATCCTGCCATAATCACGAGGAGTAACGTCGTCAAAAGGATCGATGATATAAGCCGAAATCGACTGCGATCCGGCTCCGGCGCAATTCACAGGCTTGAGAGTCAGCGAATATCCTGCGCCTAAATCTATACATTCATTACCTTCATACAGACGGCTGACCATGACTGTCAGATTATCTGAAGTGATGTCTGTAGAGAAATACTCATTGTCCTCGACTACAGGCATCAGGATGTCCCTGAATGCCTCCTCATCAAAACCGGAAAGTTTCCTGCCTCTTGCATCATAGAATCCGTAATCAAGTTTTACCGGCAGTCCGTCAGGATTCAATGCGACAGATTCGGTAGTGACGTCCAGATAAGGCGTCCTGACATTCAAAGGTATGTCATATCTCTGTGTTCCGGCCGAATTCTCAAAAACGAGTTCGAAAGTACCGGCCTTCAATGCGACCAGACGGAAAGATGTGTCATCTATCTGCGTACATGCTATGGCAGACGGATCGGAAACGCTGACTTTCAGCGGCAAAGTTTCGGTCGGAGCGCCTTCGACCCTTACTACCCCATATTGAGCGACATATGAAGGCACAGATTCCCAATTCAAGGCAAGGTCTCCCAGCTCTGCTATATATATCAGAGATTCATCTGCATGAGAACCGTCCTTCAGAGATATCGTCAAGGGAAAAGACGTACCGGCAACGGCATCCTCCGAAGCTTCGAAAGCAAAACATAAATTTCTGACAGCGCCATGAGACACCTTGAGACTCAAAGGGTCAAATGAATATCTCAAGCCGGCAGCCGCCATTCCCGCATCATCAAAATAATACATCCATTCGCCCGGACGGGTCTGAGAGTCAGTATCATTCCCCGGTAATGTACTGTAATGCACGAATACGTCCTTTGAGGTACCGGGATATATCATATAGCTGTCCGCAAGGAACCATAGCGAGCGGTTATCAGTCCAGTCATCTCCCTTCACGACTTTCCAGTTGTCCATTCCGAAACTGTCCTGAGTAAGATCAAGCGTAACATCATAGCATCCGTTTCTGACCACATTGAAATCAGACATGTTGTCCGCGCCAAGATAGCAGCGGTACATGATGCTCCCTGAAACGCCTGTACCGACCCCCTCCTTCTTCGCATTCAGTTCTATATAAGTGCATATGCCCGAATAATCCCTTCCGTTGATGTCGGATATGTTTTCAGCAGTCTTGGCCATGGGATCCGTATTCATCGGAAGCAGTATCCCCTGCATATTTTCAGGTATATACAATACTATGGTCGTATCCTTATGATATCCGGGGCCCGGACCGAAAACAGACGGATCGCTATGTACGCTCCTGTCATTCAGATCGGGGTTGCAGTCAGACTCACCCAGAATATCGCTTTCGGAAAGTGCCCTGCTGCCGGACTGTGCAAAAGGGAAAAGGCGACCGTTCGCCTGCCTTACATACAAGCTTTCATTGCACAGATTGAATGCAAAATCAGATGCCGTATCGGAAAAATCCAAAGAAGTATGCAATATCCTCAGATTGACTTTTGCGAACAGACGCACCAGTCTTATCTCAATCTGAGATGAGGAAGGAGACACTTTTACGGAAGCACACATAGGAATTCCCAAGGACTCTACTTGCGAATATGACTCCACCATATGACAAATATCACCGACATCTTCGGCAAGTGCCGGAAACTCTCCGGTCATATCTCCCATATTAGCCAGGGCAAACACATCGTTGTCACCGCTCCTGCTGACATATAACCTTATATCTGACATATCGGTATAATACTGGACATCGACAAGAGTGCCGTTTTCGTCATAGGATGCCAGCGTAAGTCCTGTTATCTTTTCCTCGATGCCACCTTCCGGCAATATGCTTTTCACCTCGGCTCCATCTACCTTCGCCTTAAGACTGACCATAATCCTGTCCCCCTCCTGCAGGACCTCTGCAGCTTCCCTCGCGCTCATGCATGAGACGAGAAGGTAATGTACGGACAGAAGCCAGAACACAATTCTTCTCATGGTTATAAAATCTTGAAATCATTGACATTCTTGATACCGGTAAGACCATAATAAGCCTCGACAATATCTCCTTTTACACATACCTTACGCCCTAACAGCTGCGGATTATCGACAAGATTAAGGTTGTCCCTTATGTCCCCGGAGGCGAGCTGGACCGAAACGCAAACCTCTCTGTCATCTGTCTTTGAGCGTGAACCCAAGAGAATGTTCGTCCTCGAAGTGAAAGGCTCGGAAAAAGAGGCAGAAGCGGATGTAAGATCGCCACCTACAATATACCCGGACACCCAGACATCTTCTTCACCCACAGACGCCCTGGCCTGGGATACAGTCAAAGGCTGTTCGTCGCTCTCTCCCCTGCCGTTGTCACCACCGACAACAAATTCCTCGTTGATCCAATACCTTGATGTATCTACTGCTATTTCTATTCCGGATGAATGAGACGGCTCATTCCCCGATGTCGATGCCTTTATTCCCAAAGACAGAATTTCCTGGGCCTCAAGTCTCCTTGTCATAAGCACTTCGTCCTCCGCCCCATGACTGAGAACCAGCGACACGTTGCCAGGATTGAAATAAGCTATCCTTTTTTCATTGACGGAATACATAAGACTGCCATCGGCCGACTTCAGAAGCAGAACAGACTCCGGAAACGCCTCATGGAACCCCGGATCTATCCTGAGTCTTACCCCGGCATTAAGCTGACTGCACTCAAGACGGACATTCACGACCGACTCATCCGTCAGCACGACACATTGTTCATCACCGAACTGAGGCGACGAGAATGCAGGCTTGTCAAATCGGCATGAAACCGCCCTTACAACATAGCTTCCGGACGCGACCGTGACTGACTCCGGAGAATCTCCATACAGACCGTCATATATGAAATTACCTTCCGAATCCGTGATTTCCAAGATAAAATCGCTCGTATCCGGAATTTCCTCGACAGAACGTGTGACATCATAAAAAAGCGATGAAAACGAAATACGCAGTTCACCTTCTCCCTTCGATGAAAGCCGTCCGCATGACAGAGCCAGCGGCACAAACAAAAAAAGCAAAATCTTCTTTTTCATATACAATCTCCTCAAATCTTAAGGCCGCGACATTGCGACCGGAGGCAAATGTATATGATGACATCCAGACCGGATATAAAAAAAAGAAAAAGAAAAAATTTCTAAATTTTAATGTCGGATTTTTCTCTTTTTTATACTGAAATTCAGAAATTATTTTATTGGTCAGATGGTAGCTAACATTGTCAAAAAGAGGGATTTAGTGCCATTCGGAGGAATAAAAAATTCACGGGACGATCACATTCACTGCGATCATCCCGCTACTTAACCTAAACTTAAACTATGAAAAACTTCAGTGCAAAGATAGTGATAATTAATTATTTCACAACATCCAGAGCCCGAATTTTTGCATATTTTAAAATCAATATCTTCTCACCGTGATCGTCAAATTTTATTTTTGCCTTGAGATCGGCAGGATTTCCTGAAATCTCAAGGATCCGGCCAAAACCGAAACGATTATGCTCGATCCTCTGACCGACCTTGAGCTGGAGCACCGGAGTCGGTATGAATTCAGAATCCGGAACCCTCTTCTGCACGACCTGAGGACGGCGCACAGGAAGCGGTTCCTTCCGTATGGCAGACACCGGTATTCCGGCAGGACGCATCGTTGTCCTGCTCTCGGTCCGGACACTGCCAGAACGGCCGTAACCATAACCGCTCTGAGACCCGAAACGAGACTGTTGCACGGAAGCACGGCGTCCCCATCCCGAGAATGTTTCTTCCGACGTATTGTCATCATCCGTCAAGTCAGACGAAAGAGGATTTGCTATATATCGGGAATCCACCTCCCTTATGAAACGAGAAGGTGAGTTCGATTCATGCTTCCCGTTACGCATACGTGTCGAAGCGAATGAGAACTGGACCGCCTTCTTCGCTCTGGTCATGGCGACATAGAACAGACGTCTCTCCTCCTCGATCTCTGTTTCTGATGCAAGAAATCCTCCAGACGGAAAAATATTTTCCTCCATACCGGCCACAAAGACATACGGAAACTCCAGTCCCTTTGACGAATGGACAGTCATCAGCGTCACCTTGTTGGAACCATTCTCATCATCCTCTATATCAACTGCACTCAGCAGAGAGACATTTTCAAGATAATCATTCAGGGTGACAACCGGCAGATCTGTCGCTGCGAGTTCAACCCCTTCACCGATCAGCCCTTCGGCCTGCATTTCCTCAAACATCTCGCTCTGACGTTCTTCAATATAATTCTTGACACTGTTGAGAAGTTCCTCGACATTGGCTGTCCTTGACTGTCCCTCAATGCTCGTATCCGACTTGTAGAACATCAGAAGTCCCGACTCCATCGCAAGAGCTGCCGCAACCGTATATGCATCCTCTTTCTGAGTCCTTACGCACATCCGGCTCATCATCTCGCAGAAGGTCCGTATTTTCTGCACGGCAGCATTTTTAAGTCCGAAAGTCTCAAGATCATCGGAAAAGGCAGCCTTGAAAAGAGATGTCTTGTGCTCCAGAGCCGCAGCTGCCAGAGCGGCAAGAGAAGTATCCCCTATTCCTCTTGCCGGCTTGTTCACTACTCTCTTGAAAGACTCGTCATCATTAAGGTTGACAGAAAGCTTCAGGTAGGCCATCATATCCTTTACTTCCGCTCTTTCAAAGAACGAATTGCCTGAAAATATCTGATACGGGAGATTACGTTTGCGAAGAGCCTCCTCAAGGGCACGTGACTGAGCGTTGGTTCTGTAAAGAATGGCGAAATCCTGGTATTCGGCATGTTCCGAATGGATGCGCGAAACAATCGAAGATGCGATGAGCAAGGCTTCTTCCTGTTCTGTATAAGCCTGGATCAGACGGATCTTCTCCCCCTGCTCACCCATCGAGTAACATTCCTTCGGAATCCTTGCAGAGTTCTTTGCAATCAACGAATTGGCCGCCTCAACTATGACTTTTGTAGAACGATAGTTCTGCTCAAGCCTGAAGATATGATGCTCGGGATAATCCTTCTTGAAATTAAGGATATTCTCGATCTTGGCTCCACGGAATGCATAGATGGACTGCGAGTCGTCCCCCACCACACAGAGATTCTTGTGATACTGACTCAGCTTCTTCAGAATCAGATACTGGGCGAAGTTGGTATCCTGGTACTCATCGACCATAATGTACCTGAACCGTCCCGCAATGCTTTCAAGGGCGGCAGGATCATCCCTCAGGAGGATATTCATATTGAGCAGGATATCGTCGAAATCCATGACACCGGCCTGCCTGCACTTATCGGAATAAAGCTGATATATGTCACATATCATCGGTTTCTTTGCTGCCGCATCATTCTGCATGGCTGTCGCATTACGACGATATGCTCCTGCGGTCACGAGATTGTTCTTCGCCATCGAGATGCGGGATAGCACATCCTTAGGCTTATAGATTTTCTCATCAAGCTTGAGTTCCTTCAGACATGTCTTTATGGCGCTGACGGAATCACTTGTATCATAAATTGTAAATGTTGACGGGTAACCCAGAGATTCCGAAAACTCTCTGAGGAAGCGGATGAATACGGAATGGAATGTGCCCATATACAGCCTCCTCGCCTTCTTCTCCCCCACCATGACCGCGATCCTCTCCTTCATCTCCGACGCCGCCTTCTTCGTGAATGTGAGAGCCAGTATCTGAGAGGGCTCCACTCCCATTTCCAGGATATATGCTATCCTGCTTGTCAAGACCCTTGTCTTGCCGGAACCTGCACCCGCCACGATAAGGACCGGTCCATCAACACAGCTGACAGCGTTTCTCTGCTCGCTGTTCAGCCCCTCCAATATTACACTTTTCCTGTTTTCCATAACGGGTGCAAAATTAACCAAAACATTGCAATTCCGCAGAACTTTCTTCAAAAACCTCGCATATGGGAAAAAAGACGTTTTTTACTTCGTAAATAGGGAAAAAAAACGTAACTTCGCGGGCGCATTTTGAAATTTTTATACTCAAAACGGTTTATATAATGTCAAACAACATCTATTTGAAAAAGGGTCTCGACCTCCCTATCAACGGTGAGGCGGCCCAGACCACCAAGAAGGTGATCGTTCCTGACGTTGTGGCCGTGAAGCCTACCGATTTCAGAGGTCTCGTTCCGAAGCTTCTGGTAAGGGAAGGCGACAAGGTTCTCGCAGGTACTCCAGTCTTGGCTGACAAGATGTCTCAGAACATCCTCTTCACATCTCCGGTAAGCGGAACCGTGGCTGAGGTTGTAAGAGGCGAAAAGAGAAAGTTGCTTGAGGTCCGCATCAAGGCGGATGCAGATCAGGAGTATGTTGATTTCGGTGCGAAGAAGGTGGCAGACATGTCTGCAGAGCAGATCAAGGAAGCCCTTCTCGCTGCAGGACTCTGGCCTGCACTCGTACAGAGGCCATACGGAATCATCGCAAACCCTGAAGTGAAGCCTAAGGCGATCTTTGTATCGGCATTCTCTACCGCCCCTCTCGCTGCAGACACAGAGTATGTCCTCAGGGACGAGTTCGACAACATCCAGACAGCTGTGAACGCCCTCGGCAAGCTCACAGACGGTGGTGTTCATTTCTCGCTTAACTCTGTAAACTATTCAGGCACTCCTTTCCACAAGATCGAGAATGTGATCCAGCACACATTTGCCGGAAAGCATCCTGCAGGAAACGTGGGTGTACAGATCCACCACATCAGTCCTATCCGCAAGGGTGAGACCGTATGGACTGTATCGCTTCTCATGCTTGCCGCCATAGGAAAGTTCTTCAACACAGGTAAGTACGATGTAAGAAGAAAGATCGCAGTTACAGGACCTAAGGCGGTGAATCCTGCATACGTGGAAGGCTATCCGGGCATCGCGGTCAAAGATGTCGCAGAGTTCTACAACGCATCGGAAGACCTCCGCTTCGTCAGCGGTGACGTCCTCACCGGTACAAATGTAGGAAAGGACGGTTTCCTCGGCTTCTTCGACAACCAGATCACTATTCTCGAGGAAGGAAACAAGTATGAGCTCCTCGGATGGGCGAAGCCGGTAAGATGCAGCCAGTTCAGTGCATCAAGGACATATTTCTCATGGCTTACCCCTAAGAAGAAGTATGACATGGACACCAATCTCCACGGTGGTCCGCGCGCATTCGTGATGAACAAGACATACAGCGACGTCCTCCCTATGGACCTCTATCCTGTACATCTCCTCAAGGCTTGTCTTGCAAACGACATCGACAAGATGGAGAAGTTCGGAATCTATGAGGTGCTCGAGGAAGATCTCGCACTTTGCGAGTACGTTTGTCCGTCCAAGATCTACATCCAGCAGATCATCACAGACGGTATCGCACTCATGTTGAAGGAAATGTGCTAAAAGCTGAGAATTATGAACGGATTAAGAAATTTTGTTGACAAGATCAAGCCGACCTTTGAGAAAGGCGGCAAGCTCGGATTCCTTCATTCGACATTCGACGCTTTC
>JAFUQW010000028.1 GCA_017472115.1 Bacteroidales bacterium
ATCAGAAGATATTTCAGCCCCTTCGGGGTTATTGCCATTTTTTCGTTGTTTTCCATTTTCTTTTCTTTATATAGATCCCTCGATAAGCTCGGGATGACAGTTGTCCGCTCGGGATGAGAATTAGTAGTACAGTTCATCCTTCTTCAACGACACAAGCTTGTTGACGACAAACCAGGTACTCAGAAGACATATGGCAAGGCCAGACACAATCACTATGCCCATCACGGCAAGCAGGAGGTCGAGACGGAATATCTCGAACAGCTGCTCGAAACCGCTCCTCATGAAATACAGAACTGCAAGCAGGGCAATGATTGCGATGAATGCGGCAAAGACCCCCTGAAAGGCCGACTGTACAAGGAACGGAGCACGGATGAACGACCTGGTCGCGCCTACCAGCTTCATGGTGTGGATGGTAAAGCGTCTTGCAAAGACGTTCAGACGCACCGTGTTGTTGATCAGCACATAAGAAATGAACAGCAGCAGGGCCACGAAAACCGCAATGATCATCGATATCCTGTTCAGATTCGCATTCAACGCATCCACCAGGGATTTCTGATACACGACCTCGTCCACAAGCGACGAAGCCGCTATCTCCCCTTTCACAACTTCAAGGCTGTCTGCCGAAACATAATCCGCATTCAGAGTCACGTCAATCGAAGCCGGAATCGGAGATGTCTCGAAAATATCAAGAAAATCGTCACCCAGCTGATCAGCGAGCTCACGCTCTCCCTGCTCGCGGGAGATGAAGACCGTGCTCTTGATGAAACGCTCCTTTTCAAGATCATCGCGAAACTCCAGAGCCTCCTCATCGGATACGGTCTGCTTCATCATGACCGACACCTGCATGTTCTCCTTGAAATAATCCGAAACCCCCTTCGCATTCACGAGAAGGAGGCTCGCCAGTCCCACCAGAAAGAGTACGAGGCTGATGCTGATGACCGAGGAGAGGTACGCATTCGCCAGTCTGCGGCGCATTATCTTATTGTCATTACTTGCCATACGCGTAATCCCATTCAGCCGCCAAAGATAGTGAAATTCAAAATAATTTATTATCTTTGTACGGATTTTGTCATTAAAATTAACCATTATGGGAGAATCGGTCAAAAGAGTTCTGTTCGTCAATTCGGAGATATTCCCATATCTCCCGGAATCAGACATCGCCAACATCGGAAGATACCTTCCGCAGGGTATTCAGGAAAGGAAGAAGGAAATCCGCTCCTTCATGCCTCGCTATGGATGCATTAACGAAAGGAAAAACCAGCTGCACGAGGTCATCAGACTCTCTGGAATGAATATCGTCATAAACGATGTGGACCGTCCGCTCGTGATCAAGGTCGCGTCTATCTCTGCGGCAAGAATGCAGGTCTATTTCATTGATAACGAAGACTATTTCCACAGAAAGAGCGTGTACTGCGACGAGAACGGAGAATTCTTCAAGGACAACGCGGAGAGGGCCATCTTCTTCGCCCGTGGCGTACTTGAGACCGTAAAGAAGCTCAGATGGGCACCAGACGTGATCCACTGCCAGGGATGGATTTCCCAGGTCCTTCCTCTCTACCTGAAGAAGGCATATATTGACGATCCGATATTCTCGAACAGCAAGATCGTGCTCTCCCTCTATGGAGACACACCGACAACAGACTTCCCTGCAGACTTCAAGGACAGGATCCTTTTCGGAGGAGTTTCAGAAAAAGACGTAGAAATCCTGGCGGAACCTACTGGCATAAATCTTGCGAAACTCGCCGCCAGCTATTCTGACGGCATCATTCTCGGAGCAGAAGAAGTGGCTCCGGAACTGGTGGAATACTGTCAGGAATCGGGGCTTCCTGTGCTTCCGTTCAACAAGGAAAAGTTTCAGGACGGCACCTACATCGAAGATTACAACAGTTTTTACGACAACTTATAATGAACTTGAACATCATCAGCAGAGTCAGCCGCCTGGCGGCTATCGGTGCGATACTGCTTGGCTCTGCGTCATGTATAGACATAAACGAAGAACTCGGAGAAAACCTCATCCCCATAGACCAGAAGTGGGACGTATATACTCCTGAGCCGATAGCGCTCAAGGACATACGTATGCAGATGTCGGACAGTCTGTCCGGCTACAGCACAAGCAGATTCACATTCGGAGCCATCAGCGACGGTGTTCTGGGCACAAGTGTCAAGAGCACCAGTTTCACTTTGGTGCCGATTTCCGACACCCTCGACTTCGGAAAGAATACTGTTGTGAAGCAGTTTCATTTCTGTGCCGTCAAAGATACATTGTCAACAGTCTACGACAACCAGCGCAGGATGCTCCAGAACGTCTATGTGTCCGAGCTCAAGAAGCCTCTTGACTCGACAGTTCTCTATACCGGAGCATTCACGGACGAGGCCATCAGAAAAGAGTTCCTTGATCTGGAGAACAGGATCACAGTGGGAATCCCGGTCTATGACGGAGGCGACTCCCTCTCGTTCGACTTCAGCAAGGAGTGGACGGAGAATTTCATAGAACGGCTCAAGACCACTGCTGACATGGACAGCATGGACTTCTACATCCAGTCTGCACCAGGAATATACATCACGACAGACACGCCTGCCGGCCCGGGAGGACGAATCAACATGTTCAAGCTCCCTATCGGCACTGATTCATACGGATACATCACAGGAAACTACGCCCAGCTCAAATTCACCGCAGAATACGACTATTCCGATGAGCCGGTGGACACATCGTTCCTGTTCTATTTCGGTCCCGCAGACTTCCTTGAAGAAAAAGCCGCATCATATCCGACCCAGTTCGCATTCAACGCCAGTTCTCATGAGACCTCCGAGACATATTCAGGCGAAGGAGTAGTGGCAACAGACAAGATCTATGTGGAAGGAGGTGCAGGCATCAAGCCTGTCATCAGCGCCTCTGAAATCAAGGATATCCTTGACTCTCTTATGGCAGCCGAGAACATCATCGACCCTAGCGAGGTGGTGATCAACAAGGCGACAATAATGCTGCCGTTCGAGGCATCCGGAGAATATACAGCACTGAAGAAATATCCGACAATCCTCAGCCCGACCGTACGTCTGAGAAGCTCTGACGGCAAATATGTCTCATATGCAGGCCTGACTGACGCCAGCATCGAGAGCGAGAATCAGGGCGACATCAACAGATCGCTCATGAACTATGCTCCGGACATCAGCCATCATGTGCAGGAAATCCTGAGACTTGACAGGGATGCTGAAGACTTCGCCAAGAAAATCGGCAACTACGACATCTGGATGCTTATCATGTTCTCAGAGAACGCAACCAGCGAATCCACAACAGGTTACAACGAGTATAAGCAGAACCTCCTGTACAATTCATACTACAACAGCATGATGTACGATCCATACGGATATGGATATGGTTATGGCGGATACGGCGGCTATGGCGGATACTACGGAGGTTATGGCGGATATGGTGGGTACGGCGGATACGGCTATGGCAGCAACTACTACAACTATATGATGATGGCTGCCTATGCCAGCGGATACAGCGGCACAGACACAGATTCATACACTGTGGAGCTCGACAAGGACAGATTCTACAGCGGTGTCCTCAACGGTCCGGAAGCAGCTGGAGCAAAGCCTCAGATCAAGATCACATTCTCAGCACCTAAATCGGCTGAAGCGGAGTAAGCTGACTATATACAAAGAAGAGAGACTGACCATCCGGGCAGTCTCTCTTTTGTATCAAAAGATAAAACTATTTCGCGTTTACCTTGTCCTCGATGTACTTGATAGCGTCACCTACTGTCGCGATCTTGTCACCAGCGTCATCGTCCGGAATCTCGATCTCGAACTTCTTCTCGAAATCCATGATAAGCTCTACGATGTCAAGTGAATCTGCACCAAGGTCGTTAGTGAAGCTAGCTGTCTCAGTAACCTCAGAAGCATCAACGCCCAATTTCTCGACGATGATTGCCTTTACGTCTTCTGCAATATTTGCCATAACGTTTTGATTTTTAGTTAATAATAGTATTTAATACACGTATATTTCGCGCTTAATCGTTGCAAAATAAGTAAAAAAATTCCGAAAATAAAAATTTTGGCCTGTAAAGGTGGACTAACGGGCGTCTGACTGGGATGAACGGCTGAGTTTAAGCCATACACGGAAACCGTTCAACGAATTAAGAAGGTAGAAAATCCACATGATGACCATCACCGCCGCATGTGCCTCTCCGCGTGCCACACAGATGCTCCACATAACGACACTGACCACATTTGTTATTATCCAGAGGGCCCACTGTTCCATGAAGGCCAGGGCCATGAGAGCCTGGGCGACTATGCTGAGAACAGTCGTTGTGGAATCCTTGAACGGCTGCGGATCCCCG
>JAFUQW010000006.1 GCA_017472115.1 Bacteroidales bacterium
ACCCTCGGTTCATGGGCTGTGGACCTCAATTCCCGATACAAGGTAAACTACAAGTTCAACGGAAGCTTTTCGGTGACATACTCGAATGACCAGACTGGAGAAAAAGGAAGTTCGGACTTCTTCCAGACGAAGAACTTTGCCGTAAGGTGGAACCACTCGCAGGACTCGAAGGCCAGACCTGGAACGACATTCTCGGCGTCCGTGAACTTCTCCAGTCCTTCAAACAGCAAGTATAACGCGACAAACGTACAGCAGGCTCTGCAGAACCAGATATCATCTTCCATCTCCTACTCGAAGAACTGGAACGGAAAGATGAACCTCTCCCTAAATGCCCTCCACAACCAGAACTCTCGAGACAGCTCATACTCATTCACGCTGCCTAACATCACCTTCTCTGTAAACAGATTCTATCCGTTCAAGCAGAAGGTCAGGGTCGGAAAGGAGAAATGGTATGAGAAGTTCTCTCTGGGATACAACACTTCCCTCCAGAACAAGATCAACTTCAAGGCATCAGAATTCGGAAAGCCGGGATTCCTGGACAAGTTCCAGAACGGTATGACCCATAATTTCCAGATCGGTCTTCCGAACTTCACGGCATTCAAGTACATAAACATCACCCCTAGCGTCCAGTATGGTATGAACTGGTTCTTCCGAAAGAACGAGAAGGTCTACAATGCGGAGACGGGAAAGGTCGAGGATGTAAAAGGAAAGGCATTCGGAGCATTCGGTGCGACTCACACATATTCAGGAAGCGTCTCGATGAGTACGCGTCTGTACGGTATGTTCAATTTCGGAAAGCACAGGAAACTGCAGGCCATCAGGCATGTTGTTTCGCCGTCTATATCAGCGTCGTTCAGTCCTGAAAAGGGAACCCATTTCAACGGATGGCGCACCCTGACCTATACCGACAAGAACGGCCAGGTGAAGACCCAGGATTATAACATCTATGCCGGCCAGATCGGTTCCGTGCCTGGAAAGGGCAAGACCGCCAGCATGAGCATGTCGCTCGGCAACAACTTCGAAGCAAAGGTCCGCGACCTCAAGGATACGACGGGAACCGGTTCAAAGAAGATCAAGCTCATAGACAACCTTAACTTCTCTACAAGCTACAACTTCCTCGCCGACTCGCTCAAGATGAACAATGTCGGAGTGACCATGAATACATCAGTATTCGGCAAGCTCGGAGTGAGCGCCAACATGAACTTCGATCCATATGCGATCCTTGTCGACAAGAACAATCCTTCCGGACGAAAGATAAACAGATTCGCTGTCCAGGAGGGCCAGGGTCTTCTCCGCCTTACCAATGCCAGCATGTCACTCTCCTACTCCCTCTCGGGCGAAGGAACGATGAAAGGAAATGACGGAACCAACGGATCCGGAATGGGCTCGGGAGCGAGCGCAGCATACCAGAGGATATATTACCACCCTATAACCGGAGAATACATACCGGGAGGATGGGTATATTATATGAACCCTAATGTCCCATGGTCCTTGAACATGAGCTACAGCTTCAGCTACAACAAGGCTTATCAGTTCTCGAACGGCCAGAAGATAACCAAAAACAATTTCACCCAGACCGTCAACCTCAGCGGAAATGTCAAGCTGACCCCAAGAATGTCGCTTAACATGAGCTCGGGATTTGACCTTATGGCGTTGAAAATGACCACTACACAGCTGACTGCAACGTACGATCTCCATTGCTTCAACATCAACGTTTCGTGGATCCCTTCGGGACAATGGCAGTCGTGGAGCTTCAGAATTCAGGCGAATGCTGCAGCTTTGGCAGACCTTTTGCGATTCAAGAAGAGCAGCAGCTTCTGGGATAATGCATATTGATAAAATCTCCGGATGGATTGTCCGTTCAGATTTTTTTGCTATCTTTGTGTCTCCCCAAGTCACGAGGAATCCCTTTTGACTGATTTAAATCATTTTTAAATATAATTTATGCATAAGATTTTTGAACTGAGAGAAATGGGTATGGAGCAACTCCATGAACTCGCCTCAGAACTCAACATCAAGGGTTTCAAGAAGATGGATAAAGACGCTCTCGTCTATGCCATTCTTGATGAGGAAGCAAGGCATAACGCACACAATGCCCCTGAAAAGCCGGCCAAGCCAAAGAGAGGCCGTCCGAAGAAATCCGAATCAAAGGCCGAAAAAGTCGAAAAGACTGAAAAGGTCGAGAAACCGGTTGAGACCGTGAAGGAAGATAAGGTAGAGGCGGTAGAAAAAGTAGAAGAGCCTAAGGCACAGCAGCCTAAGAAACGCGGCAGAAAGCCGAAGAATGCAGCGAAGGAAGAACCTGTGCAGCAGGCGGTTCCGGCAGCGCCAGCTGAGCCGGAAGTTCCTGCAAAAGAGGAAAATCCTGTAAATGAAACGCCGGCAGAAGTTCCTTCGGGAGAGCCGAAGCAGCAGAAGCAGCCTAAACAGAAAAGGAACAGAATCCAGAAAGGCGGCCAGCAGCAGAACAATCAGCAGCAGAGCCAGCCAGTAGCGGAAACAGAGCCTAAAGAAGCCCCTGCAGTTCAGGAAGAGCCTGTTCAGGCCCAGCAGAAGCCGCAGCAGACCAATAACGGCAACAATCAGAACAATCAGCAGAATAACGGACAGAACCGCCAGAACAAGGAGAACCGCAATAACGGCCAGCAGCAGTATCAGGCTCCTGAGTTCGAAGGTGTCGTAGAAGCGACCGGAGTCCTTGAGATCATGCCTGACGGCTATGGTTTCCTCCGCTCATCAGACTATAATTATCTTAACTCGCCTGACGACATCTATGTGTCGCAGTATCAGATCAAGCAGCATGCTCTCAAGACAGGAGATACAGTTACCGGAGAAATCCGTCCGCCTAAGGCTGGAGACAAGTACTTCCCTCTCGTAAGGATCAAGTTCATCAACGGACGCACTCCTGAATTCATCAGGGACCGCATTCCGTTCGACTTCCTTACCCCTCTTTTCCCAGAAGAGAAGTTCAACCTGCTCGGCAACGGACATAACGACCTCTCATGCAGGATCGTAGACATGTTCACCCCTATCGGAAAGGGACAGCGAGGACTTATCGTCGCTCAGCCGAAGACAGGTAAGACCATGCTCCTCAAGTCGATTGCCAATGCAATAGCAGACAACCATCCGGAAGTGTACATGATCGTCCTTCTTATTGACGAGCGTCCAGAGGAAGTGACTGACATGGCCCGCAGCGTGAAGGCTGAAGTAGTCGCATCGACATTCGACGAACCTGCCGAAAGACACGTGAAGGTGGCCAATATGGTTCTCGAAAAGGCAAAGAGGATGGTTGAATGCGGCCACGACGTGGTGATCCTCCTTGACTCGATAACCCGTCTTGCACGCGCCTACAACACCGTCCAGCCGGCTTCAGGAAAGGTTCTCTCAGGTGGTGTCGATGCAAACGCGCTCCACAAGCCGAAGAGATTCTTCGGAGCTGCACGTAACATCGAGAACGGCGGATCGCTTACTATCCTTGCGACAGCGCTTACAGAAACCGGATCAAAGATGGATGAAGTCATCTTCGAGGAATTCAAGGGAACAGGAAACATGGAGCTCCAGCTCGACAGAAGACTCTCCAACAAGCGTATTTTCCCTGCTGTGGATGTCACCCTGTCAAGCACGAGACGCGACGACCTGCTCTACTCCCCTGCCCTTGCGAACAGGATCTGGATCATGCGCAAGTTCCTCGCCGACATGAACTGCATCGAGGCAATGGAACTCCTTCAGGACCGCATGCACAAATACGGCACAAACGATGCTCTTCTCCAGAATATGGACAAGGAAGACATGTAATTGACACATTTTTTATATTAATTGCTTCAAATTACCCGATTTATTGAATTAAATTGGGTAATTTTGTTTTTGTATAACACTTACACCATGAAAACCAAGCTAATGACCATCATCTGCATGCTTGTCTTCTCGACAGGCATGCTGGCAGGACCGGCAGAACCTGTAGAAATAAATACAGGAGATGCGGTCACCAAAGTGACATTCTACTCGCCGGAGATCGTCCGAGTCGTAAAGGTTCCGACAGGAAAACCGGGAAACACCAGGGAAAGCCTTGTGGTGACTATGGAACCTCAGGATGTAAAGGTCCAGAAGTCGGAGAATTCTTCTGTGGTTACGCTCAAGAGTCCTGTACTGACAGTCAAGATCGACAAGAAGACCGGTCTCGTGCAGTTCCTGACCAAGGGAAAGAATCTTCTTAAGGAAAAGTCTTATAGCTTTGAGGAAAGGAAGGACGGACCTGATGCAGGCACTTTCAGAACAACCATCGTATATCAGCTGGACAAGGAGGAACCAATCTATGGTCTGGGAGTGACTCAGGACGGAAAGCTCAACCACAGAGGCTCGACCCACTGGAACATGGAACAGAACAACACCCAGGACTACCAGCATGTGGTCCAGTCCCTCAAGGGCTGGGGTCTGTATTGGGACAATTACTCCCGTTCCCGCTTCATCGACAATGAAGAGGGCATGAGCTTCTCTGCAGAGGTTGGCGACGACATCGACTATTACTTCATGTACGGAGGTTCGGCTGACGGAGTGAATGCGCAGATCCGCACATTGAGCGGCGACGTCCCGATGTTCCCTCTCTGGACTTTCGGATACTGGCAGTGCCGCGAGAGGTACAAGTCAGTCGACGAACTTCTCGAAGTCGTAAGGTGGCACAGAGCGAACAATGTCCCTCTCGACGGAATAATCCAGGACTGGCAGTACTGGGGCAGCAACTATACATGGAATGCGATGGACTTCCTCGCAGACACATACGTCAACGGAAAATGGATGGTAGATGAAGTCCACAGGAACAATGCCCACATCATGATAAGCATCTGGGCAAGTTTCGGACCTATGACCCAGGCATTCCGCGACCTTGAAGCCAAAGGTCTGCTTTATGACTTCCAGACATGGCCGCAGAGCGGTCTGAGCGCGTTCTGGCCACCTAGAATGGACTATCCGAGCGGCGTCAAGGTATACGACGCCCTCAGTCCTGAAGCAAGGGACATCTACTGGAAAAACCTGAAGAGGCTTGTCGATTACGACATCGACGCATGGTGGATGGACTCTACAGATCCTGACTTCTTCGATCCGAAGGACGAGCACTACGACCATTCTGCCGGAGACGGAACATGGAGAAGATACAGAAACGCCTTCCCTCTCGCATCTGTAAGCGGCGTATACGACAATCTACGCAAGGATTCCGAGGCAAAGCGAGCATTCATCATGACCCGTTCCGCCTTTGCAGGCCAGCAGCGATATGGTGCAGGACTATGGAGCGGCGACGTCAATTCATCATGGGAAATGCTCCGCAAGCAGGTGCCTGCCGGACTGAACTATACCATGACCGGATGCCCTAACTTCAATACCGACATCGGAGGATTCTTCTGCAACAGCTACAATACAATGGGAGGCGGTTCTGCTCCAAGGAATCCGCAATTCCAGGAGCTTTATGTGCGTTGGATGCAGTATGCGCTGTTCTGCCCTGTATTCCGCAGCCATGGAGCGGACGCGCCAAGAGAGATATATCAGTTCGGAAAGAAGGGAGATGCCGCATTCGACGCCATCGAGAAGAGCATAAGACTCCGTTATACCCTCCTTCCATACATCTACAGCACTGCATGGCAGGTCACTTCAAACGACGAAAGCTACATGCGCGCACTTGTGTATGACTTCCCTGCCGACAGGAAGGTGTGGAACATGACGGACGAATTCCTTTTCGGACGCAGCATCCTTGCCGCTCCTATCCTTGACCCGCAGTATACTGAAGAGAAGATCGTCAGGACCGATGCAATGACCGGATGGGACAGGAACGAAGTCGCTCAGAAACTGGCCGAATCAGTCGATTTCAGCGTGGACAAGACCGTTTCGAAGTATCTCCCTGCCGGAGCTGAATGGTATTATTTCTGGACTGAGGAAAAGTATAAAGGCGGCCAGGACGTTACAATAGAGACCAAGTTTGATGAAGTCCCTATGTTCGTGCGTGCCGGAAGCATCATTCCTATGGCTCCTGTAATGATGTATGCTGAGGAAAGCAAGTGGGACAATCTTGATATCATCGTTTATCCGGGAGCTGACGCAGAATTCGTTCTCTACGAAGATGAAGGAGACAGCTACAACTATGAGAAAGGAGCTTATTCAACGATTAACTTCAAGTGGAACGACCGTCAGAAGAAACTGACTGTGGGAGCAGTCCAGGGCGAATTCCCAGGCATGCTCAAGACCAGGAAGTTCAACGTGCGGATCGCCGGTCAGGACAGCAAGATCACAATCGAGTATAAAGGAAAAGAAATCAGCCTGTAGAGGCTGATTTCTTTTTATTTCTTCTTTCCATCCTTGTGATGGTCCTTCATCCTGTCCTTTTCCTTTGCCATGTCGGCTTTAGCATCGGCAATCTGCCTGTCGAACTTCTGCTTCAGCTGCTCCTTGGTAAGTCCCTTTGTCTCAACCTTCTGCTGTGCATCTTTCAGCTTGTAGCGCACCTGGTTGTTGAACATTTCGATATTGTCGTAGAGCTCAGCCTTCTCGATTGCGTCGCGATAATGGCGGAGTGCGCTCATCTGTGTAGGGAAAGTATATACTCTTTCAGCGGCAACGCACACATCTCCGTCATAAGTATATGCCTTAACATCCACGATTCCATCATAAATGTGTGTAAAGACGACAGTGCTGTCAATCACATCGACCCTCATCACATCCGGACTGCGATGTCGGATGGCCTGATCCATAAACTCGCGTTCCTGCTTCATCGGCTCGTTCATCGCCTTGCGCTGGTCGGCGTTATTGCTGTTACATCCTGCCAATGCAGCAACCATGACTGCAACTGACATAAATAAAAAGACTTTTCTCATAACACTAATAATTAAAAAATTACACTGTCACGAGAAAAGTCAATTTCTGTGCCTTATGGCTCTATTTCAAAAAAATCAATACTGATCCCAGCTCTTTATCTGGATGTCATCGAGGGACATTGCGCAGAATGCACGGATGAATGCTGTCGCCAGACGTGCATTCGTGATGAGCGGGATATTGTAGTCGATCGCCGCACGGCGAACGTAATATCCGTTGGTGAGCTCCTTGTGCGTGAAGTTCTTCGGAATATTGATCACAAGGTCGAGTTCCTTGTTTGCGAGCATCTCCATCGCCTGCTTGTACTTGCCTGCAAGCTCCGGATTCTGCGCCTCTGTAGGCCAGATCACGCGCTCTACAGGAACTCCGTTCTCAAGAAGATACTTCGCCGATCCCTCTGTCGCATAAAGGTTATATCCCTTTTCATGGAGGAGCTGGCAGGCTCCGAGCAGATCGGCCTTCTGAAGGGCGTTTCCTGAGGAAATAAGGATATTCTTCTTAGGAATCTCGTATCCAACAGAGAGCATCGAATTAAGGAGCGCTTCGTTGAAGTCGTCGCCAAGGCATCCTACCTCACCGGTAGAGTGCATGTCCACTCCAAGGACAGGGTCTGCCTGTTGGAGACGTGAGAACGAGAACTGTGAAGACTTGATACCTACATAATCAAGGTCAAACGCAGACTTGCGAGGTGCAGCCGGTCTGAGTCCGAGCATTGCCTTTGTTGCAAGCTCGATCATGTTTATCTTGAGGACCTTCGACACAAACGGGAAGCTTCGCGATGCACGGAGGTTACACTCGATCACCTTTATATAATTGTCCTTCGCAAGGAACTGGATATTGAACGGACCTGTGATCTCGAGAGCGGAAGCGATCTTCTTCGCGATCTTCTTGATCCTGCGTACGGTCTCGACATAGAGCTTCTGCGGAGGGAACTGGATCGTAGCGTCACCGGAGTGAACACCGGCAAACTCAACGTGCTCCGATATCGCATATGCGATCACTTCTCCGTCATCAGCCACTGCGTCAAACTCGATCTCCTTGCAGCGCTGCATGAACTCAGACATCACAACAGGATGCTTTTCAGACACTTCTGCAGCGAGTCCGAGGAAGTTACGAAGTTCCTCATGGTTGTAGCATACGTTCATCGCCGCACCCGAAAGCACATATGAAGGACGTACGAGAACAGGGAATCCTACCTGATCGATGAACTGGTCGACTTCGTCGAAGTTTGTCAGTTCCTTCCACTTAGGCTGGTCGATTCCGAGAGCATCGACGATAGACGAGAACTTGTGGCGGTCCTCAGCCTTATCGATCGATGTCGCCTTTGTACCGAGGATGTTGACCTTGTTCTGGTCGAGGCGGAGGGCGAGGTTGTTTGGAATCTGGCCACCCACCGAAACCACTGTTCCATGCGGATTCTCGAGGTCATGGATATCCATCACACGCTCGAATGTGAGCTCGTCAAAATACAGACGGTCGCACATGTCGTAGTCGGTTGACACAGTTTCAGGGTTATAGTTGATCATCACTCCCCTGTATCCCTGGTTACGGATGGTCTGGAGCGCGTTTACCGAGCACCAGTCGAACTCTACCGAACTACCGATGCGGTATGCACCTGATCCGAGAACGATTACCGAATTCTTATCGTGCTGATACTTGACATCATTGAAGTTACCACCGTAAGTAAGATAGAGGTAGTTTGTCGCTGCAGGATAATCGGCAGCAAGAGTGTCGATCTGCTTTACACATGGAACGATTCCATGTGCCTTACGGAAGGCGCGGACGATATCCTCCGCCATCTCGCTGTCCATTCCCTTATAGAGAGCATTGGCTACCTGCACGTCTGAGAATCCCTGAACCTTGGCCTTCTTGAGGAGCTCGAGAGGCATCTTCTCGCAGCTGTCATACTGGCGCATCTCCTTGTGGGTATTCACGATACCCATGAGCTTGTTCAGGAACCACTTGTCGATCTTCGTAAGGGCATGGATCTGGTCTACGGTATAACCGGCCTGCATTGCCTTGCTGATGACGAAGATACGGTTGTCTGTCGGCTCGTTGAGCGCCTGGTCGATGTCGTCAACCTTGATCTCCTTGTTGCCTACGAAACCGTTGGCACCCTGACCGATCATTCGGAGACCCTTCTGGATGATCTCCTCGAAATTACGTCCGAGCGACATCACTTCACCCACAGACTTCATGCTTGATCCGATCTTGCGCGATACGCCTGTGAACTTAGAGAGGTCCCAGCGAGGAATCTTGGCCACGACATAGTCAAGCGCAGGCTCGAAGAATGCAGGGGTCTGCTTCGTCACAGAGTTCTTTATATCGAAAAGGCCATATCCGAGGCCGATCTTGGCTGCAACGAAGGCGATAGGGAAACCGGTCGCTTTCGACGCGAGGGCCGAAGAGCGGCTCAGGCGGGCGTTCATTTCTATCACATAGTACTCCATCGAGTCGGTGTCATATGCATACTGCACGTTACACTCTCCGACGATGCCGATGTGGCGCACCATCTTGATCGCAAGGTCATGCAGGAACTGACACTCCTTAGCGCTAAGGGTCTGGGTAGGAGCGACTACGATAGACTCGCCGGTATGGATTCCGAGTGGGTCGAAGTTCTCCATGTTACAGATGGCGATGCAGTTGTCGTAGCGGTCGCGCATCACTTCATACTCGATCTCCTTCCATCCCTTGAGAGACTTCTCGACAAGGACCTGCGGAGAGAAAGAGAATGAGCTTTCGCAAAGGGTCACGAGCTCTTCTTCGTTATTACAGAAACCTGATCCAAGACCACCAAGGGCATACGCAGCACGTACGATCACAGGATATCCGAGCTCCTTGGCAGCCTCTTTTGCAGCTTCTACGGTCTCGACAGCATGTGATTTGATGGTCTTTACATTGATCTCCGCGAGCTTTGCATTGAAGAATTCGCGGTCCTCTGTGTCCATGATAGCCTGGACAGGGGTACCGAGCACCTTCACGTTATATTTTTCAAGAATTCCGGCCTCATAAAGAGCAACACCACAGTTCAGCGCTGTCTGGCCGCCGAATGCGAGAAGGATGCCCTGCGGCGCTTCCTTCTGGATCACCTTCTCTACGAAATATGCTGTAACGGGGAGGAAATAAACCTTGTCTGCAACCTGCTCTGAAGTCTGAACGGTAGCGATGTTCGGGTTGATGAGGATGGTCTCGATGCCTTCTTCCCTGAGTGCCTTGAGGGCCTGTGAGCCTGAATAGTCAAACTCTCCGGCCTGACCGATCTTGAGTGCTCCCGAACCGAGCACGAGGACTTTCTTTATATTATTGTCAATCATAATCTTGTCATTCTGATAATCTTGTCATTCTGAACGAAGTGAAGAATCTCTACAGTTTTGATATGAACTCATCGATAGGAGTTACGGTCTCTGTCAGTCCGATGCATACCTCAGGATTGAAGTTGGCGCCGGCGAAAGGCTTTGATGTGTGGCGTATTCCGTCCACGCTGCCGTCATTGAGGTTGGTGAAGAAGACTTCCCATCCCGCAGGCAGAGTTGCAGCCTTGACCGTACGATATACGTTCTGTGACGTGATGTATGTGCGGTTGCTTCCTTCCCTTCTTACAGGCTGGTTTGCGCCTCGGTGCGGATGCGCGAGCCTTGCGAGCTCGCATCCGGCAGCCTTTGCGATCAGATGGTATCCCATACCAAGACCGAACAAAGGCTTGCTTCCTTCGAGCACCTTCTTCAGGACCTCGACGGTCTTCTCGCAGTTGCATGTGCATCCAGGACCATTCGACACATACACGCCGTCATATTCCATTCCGGTGTAGTCATAATCGTATGGAACTCTCACGACTTCCACTCCCCTTCCGATGAGTCCGCGGATGATGCTATGCTGAACTCCGCAGTCTACAAGAACTACCTTCTTTGCACCGGCAGCTGCCTTATAGACAATCACTTCCTTGCATGAAACGTCGGCAACAGAAGGCTTCTTCGGCTCTTCCGGCTTTGCCGCTCCTTCCGGGATGATCTCGCCCTTCATCGAGCCTTTGTCGCGAAGGATCTTTGTCAGTTCTCTGGTATCTATGCCGCAGATTCCGGTAAGCCCCTGCTCTTCCATCCACTGTCCGAGGCTCTTCTCGGCTTCCCAGTTGCTGTAATCTTCACAATAGTCAAAGATCACAAGACCTGAAGGGTGGATCTTTTCTGACTCCAGCTTTGCAGAAAGGGATTCAGCCATCAGTTCTTCTGACGGAACACCGTAATTACCCACGAGAGGGTATGTGAGACAAAGTATCTGTCCGCTGTAGGTAGGGTCAGTCAGCTGCTCGGGATATCCGACCATAGCTGTGTTGAAGACCACTTCACCGCTGACAGACTGAGGGCAGCCGAACGACCATCCATGGAATTCCATGCCGTTCTCCAGACGAAGTGTTGCTTTAAGTTTCATTTTATATTTTGTTTGATTGATTACAAAAAAAACGACCAATTCTCAACAGAGAAAATGGTCGACAGCAATAGTAAAGGAAGAAACAGAAGCCTGTGCATTATCGGGTAATGCGTTAACTTTCAAGTATGTTCCGGCTGTTGAGCTTTTACACATGGTTTATCCCTTTTAAAATTCTTGCGAAGATATACAATTTATGGTAATTTTGCAAGCGGATTCCGACACATAGATACTTATATGTACATACGTAACGAAGATACAATATGCGCACCTGCCACCATTCCCGGGACAGGCGCGGTTTCAATCATAAGAGTGAGCGGCAACGATGCGCTGACGGTTGCTGACAAGGTGGTCTGCTGCCGCAAAGGCACTATAGCCCAGGCAAAGGGATATACCATCAAGTTCGGCACAGTCCAAAACGCCTCCGGAGAGATTCTGGACGAAGTGCTTGTAAGCGTATTCCGCGCTCCTCATTCATATACCGGTGAGAACTCCGTAGAGATCACTTGCCATGCTTCTTCATACATTGTATCATCTGTCATGGATCTGCTTTTTGAAGCAGGGGCACGAGCTGCTGAACCGGGAGAATTCACCCAAAGAGCCTATTTAAATGGCAAGATGGACCTTGCTCAGGCAGAAGCTGTTGCGGATGTGATTGCATCACAGAACGCAGCGGCGCATAGAATCGCTTTCAAGCAGATGAAAGGCGGTTTTTCTTCCGAGCTTCGGGGCATGAGGTCGGAACTTCTCGAGCTCGTTTCCCTGATGGAACTTGAGCTCGACTTCAGCGAAGAAGAAGTGGAGTTCGCAGACAGATCGCGTCTTGACACCCTGCTTGGCGAGATCATAGCTCATGTGAGCAGGCTGATCGATTCATTCCGTCTCGGCAACGCGATCAAGAACGGAGTTCCGGTCGCGATCGCCGGAGCGACCAATACGGGAAAGAGCACATTGCTGAACGCTCTCCTCGGCGAAGACAGAGCCATCGTATCCGATGTCCATGGCACGACCAGAGACACCATTGAAGAGACCCTTAACATAGACGGAGTTCTGTTCAGATTCATAGACACAGCCGGGCTGCGCGAGACTACGGAAGTAGTCGAGCAGATAGGCATCGAAAGGACATTCAGGAAGATTTCCGAGGCCTCTATCGTGCTCGGAATGGTCGACCTGACACGTGATTTCGAATCAACTTGCGAGACAGTTTCAGAGATTCTCAGCAAGGTAGATTTTGAGGCTCAGAAACTGGTCATTTTGCTGAACAAAACGGACATTTTTGACGATAACAAAAATGTTAATATACTCAACAATATTGTTTCATATATTGGAACAAAAGGATTTAACACACACATTGTAGCAGATTGCGAAAATTCGGGAGTAAAGAGCAATTTTGAAGAAACGGGCACAAAGAAGACCATAAATATCCTTCCGATCTCAGCCAAAACGGGATCCGGAATCAGCACTTTGCGTGAGCTTCTGGCCTCCACACAGCGTGACCTTCTCGGCGACAGCGACACCACCCTCGTAACAAACCAGCGCCACGTACAGGCGCTCTCCGACGCCCGCACTTCCCTTCTCCGCGTCCGTGACGGCCTGGCAGCCGGTCTCCCGACCGACCTGGCCGCCGAAGACCTCCGCCTAGCCATCTACAGCCTCGGCACCATAATCGGCGAAATCTCCACCCAAGACGTCCTCATAAACATCTTCCAGAATTTCTGCATCGGGAAATAGCCCGATATCAGCATATATCGTAAAGTATTAGAATATCATAACTACCAATGTTTTAGGCTTCGGAACGAAGTTTAACCATTTATGATATTTTAATGCATTTCTACACTTATTTGCCATTATTTGTACCGCATTTGTAACATCTGTGGTACAAATTTTTGCATATACTGAACATCCTGCCAAGGTTCCGAACACTTTGAACAACAGTGAACAACCTTGAACAAAGATGAACATGTAAAAGTGTAAATGCTGCTTAAGTAACTCACTATGCAGCCCGAACGAAAAACTTACAGAAAAATCTGTCAGCAATGCGGCAGAGAATTTCTAGCCTATCAGTCTAGGACAGCTTGTTGTTCTGACCGATGCGCCAAGCTTCTCCTCAAGCATCAGAATCGTGATGAGAGACTCAAAAAGACCAGTATTGAAGTCAGAGAGACTCAACGCCTCGCTCTGCTTGACAAGAACTTCCTTACAATCTCAGATGGTGCTAAACTACTGCAGATCTCAAGGAACACACTCTACAAGATCATCGAGATGCACAGCATTCATCTCCACCGCTTCACAGACCGCACAATCAGGATCTCACGTGCAGATCTCGAAAAGGTAGGACACTCCAATGCATCACTCGTGAACACCACCATTGCCATTAAAGAAGACATCCTCACCAACTGGATGACCCGTGAACAGGTACTGGAAGAATTTGACGTCAAGTACGTAACATTCTATGCCAACATAAAGAAGCATAATCCCAAAGTAAAAATGATCCATGGGAAAGCCTTCTATGACAAGCAAGATATGGAGAAACTCTTCTTTGTGAATCAACATCCTGGCATTAAAGAATGGTACACCTTCAAGGAACTGATGGAAACAACCGGTATGAAGCTAGAATCCATATGCGAATACTGCACGAGCCATAAAATTCCACGCAAAAGGAAAGACGGACTCACCTATGTATCTAAACTTCACTGGGACTCAGAAAGAGGAGACTCACTTGATCCTGTAAAGCACATAACCATAAAGGAAATAATGGATACATATAAATTATCCCGCACTCACCTATTCACTATTTTGCGAGATAATGGACTTGAGAAAATAAAAAAAGGTAACTTTGTGTACTTCATAAGAGAAGAGGTAGCCAAAGTATTGAAGTATAGATTAGACAAAATGAAGTAGCCATGAAAGCAGTAAAAGTAACACTACGTAAAAGAGAATACCCAAGCGGCAAAATCGCATTGTACCTGGACTTCTACCCTGCCATCAGGAACCCACGCACAATGCAGATGACCCGTAGAGAATACCTTGGCATCTATCTCATGAAAAGCCCACGCACAGCCTCTGACCGCAAAGCCAACGCTATGAAACTAAAGCAGGCAGAAGCTATCAGAGCTGAACGCGAAATAGCTCTTATCAACGAACAATACGGCTTCCTTGACAAAACCAAAGGCCGTATGAGCGTTCTCGACTACTTCTACTCCATCCTACTTGGCAAAGACAAGAAATGGAGAATAGTATATGAACATTTCAACATCTTCACCAAAGGCAAATGCGTATTTGAC
This sequence comes from Bacteroidales bacterium, assembly GCA_017472115.1. Next base: position 14,562 of record JAFUQW010000006.1, read on the forward strand.
GAACTCACAGTAGACTTCTGCAACAAATTCAGAGAATACTTGAGTACAGCCAACCGCATCAAGAGCGAAAAACTCAAACTCTCCCAAAACTCCGCAGCCGGATATTGGAGCACATTCAGAGCATTCCTTGCCATTGCCTACAAAGAAGGCTACCTGAAAGAAAACATCAATGACTTCCTAGACAAGCTGGAGACACAGGAAACAAAACGAGAATATCTAACCCTGGAAGAACTCAACACACTCGCAAAATCCCACTGCGACTACCCTGTTCTCAAGAACGCTTCCATATTCTCCTGCCTCACAGGGCTCCGTTTGAGCGACATCCTGCAACTTGAATGGAAACATATCCAGGACTACCCTTCCGGTGGTAAATGCATCCGCATCAAAACCGAAAAGACAGAAACCGAAGCAAGCATTCCAATCAGCGACCAGGCACTGAAACTTTGTGGAGAGCCATCTGAAGGTATAGTATTCAAAGGACTCACACGCCAGCTCGTAAACGGAAGACTCAAAGCATGGGTAAAATCTGCAGGAATTGACAAATACATAACATTCCACTGTTTCCGTCACACATACGCAACCCTTATGATAGCCGGAGGAGCAGACATCTACACAGTCAGCAAAATGCTTACCCACAAGAACGTAAGTACAACACAGATATATGCAGACCTTGTCAATGAGAAGAAGAAACAGGCTGCGGAGATAATCAAAATTGGAGAATAGAATATGATAAAGATTGCAACTGAGATTTTGAAGGGCAGCCAACATTCACTCCTTACCCAACAGCAAGGAGAAGATATGTACAGAAATCTTATCTATGACTCTGCAGTCGTTACTCAATCTTTTAACCCTTATTTAAGGATTGATTTTAACTATCCGCAACCCTCTCTCAAGGTAAGATACGCCCAGGATATAATCAATGCTGGTATAATATCAGAGTTGAATAAAATTATATATGAGACGTGCGACCCAATGCCAACAAGGGAGCGAGTTGCCTATAAATTAATGAAAATAGACAGGGCTATTAAGCCATTATTAGCTACACTGCAGTCGGTTATTGATGAAAATCAATATGATCTATCATTGTTGTCACGGCCTGATACCCGCTTTACTGATAGATTGTACTATTCAAATATTTACATATGTCACTATCTTCAAGTTGCCATCATATACTTCGTAATGGAATTTCAAGCGCAATTTGCAGATTACATCCCGGAGAATAAGTACATAAGCATTAGTAAGATATATAATGAATACCTGCTAATGCAAGTTCCACAAGACACACACTTGAAGGAGATAAAGAAGATAGAAATTAAACAAGCACAAATTGAGGCAACTCCAGTAGAGACATTACCGACTAACGCTCAAATTTTCCTTACTGAAGTTCAAAAATATTCTTTCACTGAATTACCTAAGTTACAGGAGCTAACACCAAGACAAGTCCAGATACTCATAACTAAAATGGTAGAAAAACAGGCGCCATATGCCGTTGCTATGCTGTCATTTTTAGAATATGACAAAATGTTGAAGAACAGGTATAATGTTAACAAAGAGAACATATATAAGCATATATCAATTGCTCTTAACAATGTAGGTCCACGCCAGATAAAAGGCAATTTCCTTGTACTAAACGAAGGATCGAAAGAAGATCCAACGCGATATACTTCTCATCAATTTAAAGATATTGTTATCGAAGATTACAAAAACATTAAGCTAACTTACTGATATTCAGATACGCCCATATTTTGGGCGTATAAAACCTGAAATGGGCGTAAGAATCGCCTAAAATGACCCATATTGATTTGTAGCCGCAGTCCGATAGTCGGATTTGCGGCTTTCTCATTTAGGGTAGGCTCCGAGAAAGTCGAACCGCCTTAAAACAATGCAATATGGCAGACGTTTTAAAGACTCTATCGTTTAACGACGTGCCCCAGGCACTATCGTTACTCCTCGAGAAGGTAACAAGACTCGAATACCTTCTTGAAACCAAGACTCAGGCTCCCAAAGCCAAACAAGATGAAATGATGGACCTTAAAGGACTCCAGGACTTTCATCCAGAACATCCTGCTGCAGCTACCATCTACAAATGGGTACGCATCGGACAGATTCCTTACTACAAGACCGGTAAGAAACTCATCTTCAAAAGGTCGGAAATAGAAGCTTGGATTAATGACGGACGTCAGATGACAGACGCAGAGATTGAAGCTGAGGCTATTGATTACATTAACAGAAGGAGGACCGGCAAATGAGTAAGATCACTACTATCGGTAATGTAATCATAGCAATTGCAGCCGACAAGAACGACGACCTCGGAAAGGTACTCCGTCAGCTTCCATCTATTCAGAAAGAACTGCTTAAGCGAGAGATCATCACCCTTGAAGACCTTACTAATGAGCAGATTGAAGTTCTCATGGAGGAAGTATACCAGGAGGAATTCGCAGGCAAAGAGCCAGAGAGTATCCAGAACTTTTCCAAGGACGCGAACCTGGAAGACTGGATTGACGGTCAGGAAGTGATGATAAAGCTCAGAATCAGCCCACGCACGCTTCAGACCTTGAGATCCAACGGCACAATCCCTTTCACAAGGATAGGACACAAGCTGTACTACCTCAAGCAGGACATCGAAAGGATTCTCCGCAACAACTACGTAATGTTTAACATTCGCAAGCGCTATGGAGAAGACTATTGATAAAGAAACTCTCCTTAAAAGAACGATGTGGGGCGTGGATATCTACGCCCACATCTTAAGGAAGTTTTACCCTGACGAAACAGTCATCAAAGTAGTTGGCAGAGATTGCGGAATTTGCAAAAATCCATTTGCTGGGGGTGCAAGAACACTTCACATATGGTTCGAGCGCAACAGTCCTGTCGGAAGACTTTCAGATGAGACAGCCTACCACAAAGACCAATTCGGAGCCATACCAGATGGAACCGCATTAGACTTTGCGGAACTCTACTACAAACAGTCTGGTCAAGAATTACTTAATACGCTTAATCGAGAGATGAACTTGAACTTAGACAGAGAACGAACGCAGTACGGAAACACTCCTCGTTCAGACATTGACAAAGGCCCTAAATTCTCATTCTTCAAGGCCCCAATCAAGAATATCAAGTCTCACAAGAGTATAACCATCCGTGACGCTTATAACTACATTGTCGGTCCATACGCCAAGGAACGTACTGAAAAACTCAGAAGTATCCTTGCAGACAAAAGCAGAGCACGCTTATACAAAGCCGCCAACTTTGACTATGTAACCTTCTGCGGAGAATTTGACGTAAGATCCAATAACTCTGTCAAGAAGGTCTCTGGTCTGCTCTGTATCGACTTTGACCATATAGAAGAACCTGAAGTACTATTCACTAAGTTATTGAACGATGAGTATTTCAACACCGTACTTCTATTCAGAAGTCCATCTGGGGACGGACTGAAATGGGTCATAGAAATTCCGCCGCAGGAACTCCCTCACCCATTCTTCTTCAAAGCAGTAGAGAACTACATATTCAAAACATACGGAGTTAATATAGATGGTACAGGCAAAGACATCTCACGTGCTTGCTTCCTCTGTTACGACCCCAACGCTTTCATTAACGAAAACTATTTGTAGATATGCCAAAGAAACAATTTATAGTAGAGGACTGGCTGAACCAGCCAGCTCCTGCACCAGAAACAACCAAAAGAGCTACTTCAGCTCACATTCCTCAAACTTCTGTACAAGAAGATATTGAGATTATCATTCAGCGCATTGAAGCTGCCCACACCGACATCACAGCTGGTTACAGCAACTGGCTAGACCTTGGCTTTGCACTCTCAGAAGAACTCGGCGAAGCAGGTAGAGATTACTTTCACCGCATCAGCCGTTTCAATCCTGACTACAATCATGCTGAAACCGACAAGCAGTTCAACAACTGCCTCAAATCCGGTGGATCTGGAGTGACTATCAAAACCTTCTTCCAGAAAGCAAAAGATGCAGGAATATCAATCTCCACAGGCTCCAAATCCGCAATATCCGCAGAATCCGCAAAATCCGCACCCCATAGAAATGCGGAAATAAAGAGTAAATCCGCAGAATCACTTACTGCGGAAATTGCAGATATTGCGGAAACTGCGGAAATGGACCAAGAAATCGAGTTACCGACCTTTTCACAGGAAGTGGCAGATTCACTCCCCGACTTTCTCAAGAAGATAGTAAGTATCAGTAACTCTGAAGCCGATTCTGACATCCTCCTCCTAGGAACACTCACAGTTCTCTCAGCCTGTATGCCACACATCAAAGGAGTATATGATAGAAGAACAGTCTACCCTAACCTATTCCTCTTCGTCACTGCAAGAGCATCATCAGGTAAAGGTCGACTCAATCTTTGCAGACATCTTGTAGAACCCATTCATGACCGCCTCCGTGAAATCAACGAGGCCGAAGTAATGGAATACAAACACAAGCTGGCAGAGTACAACGCAGCAGGAAAGAAGAAAGTAGATATGGAAAAACCTGAAGAACCGCCAATGCGAATGCTCTTCATCCCTGCAAACTCTTCGGCAACTGCTGTCTACCAGGTTCTCAACGACAACGGCGGAGAAGGATTGATGTTCGAGACCGAAGGAGACACCCTCGCAAACACATTTGGGTCAGACTACGGCAACTACTCAGACGGCTTCCGCAAGGCATTCCACCACGAGACCATCTCCTATATCAGACGTAAGGACCGTGAGTATGTGAACATCAAACAGCCAAAGCTCTCTACCCTACTCACCGGTACACCACGTCAGATCCTAAACCTGATATCAGATGCCGAGAACGGTCTCTTCTCAAGATTTGCGTTCTACTACTTGGACACAAAACTCGTATGGAACAACGTCTTTGCGAACTCCGGCAATGAGACCCTTGAGGACTACTTCCAAACCCTCGGCAAAGAATACCAAGACTTCTTCAACATCCTAAAGGCTACCACTGACATCACCTTCTACTTCACTGCAGAACAGGAGGCAGATTTCAACGCTACATTTGACGAATGGCAACAAACCTACGTAGAGACCTGCGGAGAAGAATTTGTTGCTACAGTGCGCCGTTTAGGAGTCATAATGTACCGAATCGCAATGTGCCTCTCTGCACTCAGGATAATGGAAGACGGCAACTTTGAAGACACACTCTGCTGCATGGATGTAGACTACCGCACAGCCAAGACCATAGCTGATGTCTTAATCCAGCACGACGCACGAGTATTCCACACATTAGCGAACACAACTGCCGCTCCAAGAACAGCTTCAGCAGCGCAACGCCAGTCTGCACATATGAAGTTCTTTGAGGCTCTACCAGACGAGTTCGACAGAAAGACTTACGCTGACATCGCCACTCAAATGGGACTGAATCCTAAGTCCATGGACAGAGTCATCCGCAAATGGTGTGACGATGGAAAGCTGGAGAATCCTGCACATGGTAAATACACCAAAGTATAACCTCATCGCCCTCAGACATCAGTCTGGGGGCTTTGTCTAAAATACTGTTAATAACTTTTTCCAACAATCTGAAATAGGGTCGCAAAATATTAAGTAAATTTGTTAGCGAGGTAGTCCAGAGCCTCTAATCAATCTATTACTTAATCCTTTAAACTCAATTTTGCTTATGGCTTATAGTCAAAAGAACAATTACATCCAGCTTTCATCCATAGAAGACATTCTTCTTAACACCCTAATGTTTGATTTTCCTGAGAGACCTGTAAGGTTTTATTTCACTCGTAAAGATAGAAGGGATATTGCACTGACTCCACTGAGCCATCAGCTATTCCCTGCTAATATTTGCGAGATTTACCCTGACATTAGTAATGGTGAGAAGATTTACACATCTTTTACTCGTGAGATAGATGGATTTGATGCTCTGGACATTGATTTCAGTGACCGACTTAATTTCTCACTTATCAAACGATATTATAATCGTGAAATAAGGTTGTATTTTCAAAGATTAAATATGGTCGCAGACACTACGTTCGTTGGGGACACTCAAGTATGGATAAGGACATCACCTCCTAAGAAGAACAAGATAGCAGGATGCTTATACTATGATAGGTTTACAATTAAGGTAAACTATAACTATGGCTATCGTAAACCGGAATTGGTTATATCATATGACAGGCCAGCAAAAGTGCTACCTAAAAGCATATCTAAATTCATAGATGAATACAACGCTCAGAACTCTGATCCATTTGGTGAGATGAAAGTTAATCCGGTTTCCTTAATTAACAAGGTTTTAGCCTATCGTATAATAGATAACGACGTAAGTAAAAAGCGTTTCTATATCACCCGATATGATAAGCTACAAACTCGTTATGAGGATGGCGAAGATATTAATTTTAGCATAGTATACCCCATTGTCAACAATAAGCTAGCCTCATACCTTGGCTACGATGACGACGACTCTGAATATAGTCCATTTGCAAAGAATCGATATAAAACCTATATCCCAAAAATCAAAGAGTTTAAAGATAAACATCTTTTGACTGATAATTTCAGAAGAATAATCCCCGTTGTAAACTCCTTCACAAAGGTTGATACAGGTCAAGTGAGCCCTAAAAGTAAGGATCTAATCTTTGGAAAAAAAGGGAATGGCGAGCACATAACTGGTTTCATACCACGTCGCGGCACTAATGATGGTCCGTTTGCAAAGCCTATTTTTAAAGATATCAAGGTTATGCTTATTGCTCATGTAGACCATAAAGAAATTGCAATGAACTTAGGCGATATACTGAAATGCAAAAATGGCAAATATGGGTACTATACTGGTTTAGAAACATACCTTGGCCTAAAGTTTACTTATGAAAAGGGTCTGCTATTCAATTCTCCAGATCCAACTATGGAGATTAAAGAGCAATTGAAAAACAAACAGTTCGACCCAAACGTAAAGTATATTGCGATATATCTCACCCCTATTAGTAAGTCCGCAGGTGATGTAAAGCAAAAGCGGGTATATTATGCATTGAAAGAACTTCTGCTTCAATATGACATTGCTTTACAATGTATAGAAGTAGAAAAGATGATAGAACAGCTTAACAAGGATAAATCAAAAGGCACATATAACTTTGGGTTTACTCTCCAGAACATGTCGATAGCAATCAATGCGAAATTAGGCGGCATACCTTGGAAACTTAATGTTAGCCCTAAACATGAACTTGTGGTCGGTGTTGGTGCGTTTAAAGATGATAAAGTGCAGTATATTGGCTCAGCATTCTCTTTTGATAATACAGGATGCTTTAACTCCTTTGAGTATTTCCACAAGGATGAACTCCTAGAGTTAGCCGGTTCCATCCAAGAGGCAATAAGGAACTTCAAAAACACTATCGAAATTCCTTCTAGGGTAATAATTCATTATTATAAGGACATGCGTGAAGATGAGGTAGAAGCTATTGAAAACTCCTTGTACGAACTGGATCTTGGCGACATCCCAATCTATGTCGTCACCATTAACAAAACGGAGTCTGAGGACATCATCATATTCGACGAAGCCTCACCTGACATGATGCCGTACAGTGGAAGATTCGTCAATTTGGGAAATGGTACATTCTTATTATGCAATAACACGAGATATGAAAACTATCAGGGCAAGCCAGATAGTTACCCATTCCCAGTTAAGCTGAAAATACGATGTCCGAATGCACCTGAGACCCTTAATCAAACTGTGATTACCGGTCTTATTGACCAAGTATATCAGTTTAGTCGCATATACTGGAAATCTGTTGCACAGCAGAATCTGCCTGTAACTATCAAATATCCAGAAATGGTAGCACAGATTGCGCCTCACTTTCAAGACAGCAATGTACTTGAAGGCATTGGTAAAGATTCATTGTGGTTCCTATAAAACACTGCGGAGGGCTCAACACCCTCCGCGTTCCGTAATCATATTCAAAATTAAAACCGTCGAAATGATTAGCTGACCCGACGAAATCCCCATAAAGGTTGTAGAGATACAACCTTTTTCTATTTATAATCGGCACTTGCCCACTTCCCTGCCGGTCAGTCGGCAACCTTCTATACCCACCGCACAGGCGAGAATATGAGGACTGCAAGCAGATCCTCAAACTCTCGCTGAACCCCACGCACACATAAAACGCCCGGCAAGACTTCAGCCGGGCAAGCCGTCAGAAGACTTGCCCTGATGGGCAGAGCGGTATCAGAAGATTGCCAGGCTGCATCCGCTGCACTCCTGCATCCAGTCAATCCTCTTCCATCCATAACTCGCTTCGCTCGATTAAACAAACAGCGGTCTGGAGACTTTCGTCTTTTTCCCCCGGCAAATTTTGCGAACTCCGCGATTTTGCCT
>JAFUQW010000007.1 GCA_017472115.1 Bacteroidales bacterium
GACGTAAGAGACGCACTCATGTCATCAGACCCGCTCCCGACCGCTCATATTGCCCATCTGAACCACCGCATCTCCCTGAGCGAATCATACAAACGAGACATCCTCAAACGCGAGTTTGCTGAGGTCTGATTCTGCCGGAGCAATATCACAGCGTGCTTATTATCACACTCATTTCAGTATGGAGATCTTCAGATATCAGATTCAGATATTTCAAACGTCCTGAGACAATGGCTGGATGTGTGTTATGCTGATCGGCAAACCGCCTTATGACATCAGCGTCAAACGCCTTTATTGCTAACAATTCCCTTTCTGCGGCACTGTCCAGCAATGTTTCCGATGCGAACCGATCTGCCTCACGTTCCTTGTCCAATGAATCAGATGAGTTGTGCTCATCCATAAATACCTCTTTCTTTCCGTGGAGGAGTATATGTCCTAGTTCATGAAAGAAGGAAAACCAGAATAAATCATACTTCTTTGAAGAACGGGTCATCTGAATACATGGTACTCCATTAATCCATCGCGCACATCCTCTTACCGGGGCATTAGGCAAGAGGTCTGTTAATATCAGTTTGATTCCAGATTCAGAACAAATGGATTTCAAAGCCTGGATAGCGTTTTCAGGCTGCTCTTTCACTAGAGAAAGAATGAGGGGAATTCTTTTTTTTGTTTCTGAAAGAGAAAAGCTATTCAATACGCTGACTTTATCAGCTTCAATATCACCTTTTCTCAACCAGGCTGATATAGCATACGGGTCTTTGGTTTTGCCAAGTGAGAGTTTGAATGCTACCTTTAGCTCCTGATTGATGTAATAGTCTTCCCATGCTTGCACAGATGTTATCCGGAAAAAGGATAGCAGGTCAGCAATTCTTTCCTTAATATCTGCCACAGGTTTAAGCCAACCTATCTCCACCATATGTTCATAAGGGAAAGACATTGCCCATTTTATTGTCAACTTGTCGCAATAGAGTTCTTCCCGTTTCTTTCTCGCTACAAATTCATCATATTCTCTTTGCAGGTTCATCCACAAATGGGCTGGAATTAAAGTTACCGTCTCAAATGCGATTGCCATATCCGGTGTCAGAGCACTGGTGCCATTAAGAACGGAATTTATGGTCTTTTCCGGTTTGGTGGTCCTTACTGCAAATTCCTTGACACTCATCTGCATTTCCGCTAATTTCTCACGAAGGGTGCATCCCGGATGATACACTCTCGCCAATTCTATATATTTTAATCTGCTCATAATCCTCGTTCTTAATGGTAATCTACAACTTCCTCTATTTCGACCCCTAGTATCTCCGCCCAGATATATCTGCCGTCTTCATCTGTCGGTATAGGGTCTTCCAATGGCCTGAAAATAAGCCTATAAGGATGGTCCAAATTACATGCCCATTGTCCCTTTCTGTCGCCCTTCAGTTCATGATAATTGCCAGGAAGGTTCCGGACATCTTCCAGACACTTGGCAGCCAATAATTGTCCTAATCGCTTGTAATACCATTCTGTACGTGCTGCCCCTAACTTTCGAATGCTATATCTTTCATCCTTCGCCGCCCTCTCCAGCACTTTATCTCCGATTCCTACTTCCATCCCTCAATTGTTTGATGCAAATATATGTGTTATTTTGACAAACATCAAGTGTTTGTTGAATTTAGTTTGCGGGGTGCGGCGGTGAATAATGTGACTAATTGTAAAAATATAACTATATTTGAGGTGGCATCCGCCGATTATTGATTTTCGTTGTGGATCCTGCGACGATTACAACTGTGTCAGGGCATCGTGACGCTACCCGCTACCTCGGTTCCGGAGCGTGCTACATAAAGTAGAATAATCGGTGGGTGCTTTTTTTATGGACTATGATGAAAGATATATGCGTTTTTATGAGGCCGACACTCGTGAGTTGCTGGCTGTTGCTTTAGGTACCAAGCCTAACCGTCTGTCATATTATCTTTATGTCCTTCCTGAATCAGAACGCTATAAGAAGAAGTCTATTCTCAAAAAATCCGGTAAGGTCCGGAATGTTGCCGCTCCTACAGGTGGATTGAAGTTCATTCAACGTAACCTTGCTGATATACTGACTGGCTCTCTTGCTCAAAAATCATGTGTGCATGGTTTTGCCCCCGACAGATCTATTGTTACCAACGCCAAGGTACATTTACGACGTAATCTTGTAATCAATCTGGACTTAAAGGATTTCTTTCCAAGCATCAATTTTGGACGCGTATACGGTTTGTTCAAATCACATCCCTTCAATTTCAACGAACTGGTAGCTGCGACATTAGCCCAGATATGTTGTTTTGAGGGGAGTTTGCCTCAAGGCTCTCCGTGTTCACCGGTAATATCCAATCTCATATGCAGGTCTTTGGATAATCAGCTGATGCATCTTGCCAAGTCTCTGAAGATGTCATATAGCCGTTATGCGGACGACATTACGTTTTCTACAAATCTGAAAGAGATTCCAGAAGAAATCGGGAGCATCGTTGATGGCCGATTTGTACCTTCAGAGAAACTGACGGGTATTATTGAACGAAACGGATTCAGTCTGAACGTGAATAAGACGAGATGCCGGAACCGCAATCAGAGGCAGGAGGTTACAGGTATTGTCACAAATCAGATACCGAATGTTCCAAGGAACTACGTGCGCAGGATACGTGCCATGCTTCACGCATGGGAAGCATATGGATTGCAGAAAGCTGCAGAAGAACATTTCAGCCGATACAGCAGGAAACATTGTGTCTATCCGGAGGCTTCGTTCAAGAAACGTCTTGCAGGAATGATCGGATATGTCGGTATGGTCAAGGGACGAGATTCGTCCGTATATATCAGTCTGTTTGAAAAACTGAAAGCAATTGATGAGACTATACGATTAAGACTTCCGGAATATAGTGGAGATGCGAAAATGGTGGTCTATTGCGAAGGCATTACGGACCCTATGCATCTTAAGGCCGCACTAAGACACTTCCGGTCCAAAGGATTGTTCGGCGGGCTCAAGATAGATTTCCATATGTACAGGGATGATGTCCCTGTCGGCCATGGAGAGTTGTACAAGATTATGGAGGGAAGACATCTGGTCAAGAAGGATGATGTTATTGAGGTCTACCTTTTCGATAATGATCAAAAGGATTATGTCACTAAATTGAATGGCAAGGCGTTCATGACTTACAGACATCCTAAGGTGTTCATGGCATTGCTTCCGCAGCCTGCTCATAGAGATTTCTATGAGGTCTGCATAGAGCATTTTTATTCAGATTCTGACTTAATGCGCAAAGATGCTAAAGGCAGGCGAATCTATTTTGTTCATGAATTTGACAAGTCGACCGGATTCCATAAAACAGAATCCGTGAGATGTCTGAAGCTTAGCCCGTTGAAACAGAAGGAATATACACCTATAGTGGATGGAATATTGAATGAAAAAGACCAGAGCGTCGCCCTGTCTAAGAAAGATTTTGCTCTGGCAGTACTGAACGGAAAGCAAAGCCATGCAGATGTTGACTTGGATGCATTCAAGTCAATATTTGAGATGTTTGAGAATATCTATATATCCTGATGTAAATAAATTCTCGTAATGGTAAATATTATGCGTGTTAACACAAGTAAATTATTATTTAACATAAATAAATCGTATTTTTGTATGTTTTAGAAACTTCAATAACATGCCAAAGATATCCCAGCGCGGCAAAGAGATGCCGTCATCACCGATCCGAAGACTTACCCCGCTTGCCAATGAGGCGAAGGCTAGGGGAGTGAAGGTGTACCATCTGAACATCGGTCAGCCGGACCTTCCGACTCCGCAGAAGGCGCTTGATGCGCTTAAGAATGTTGATCGCAAGATCTTGGAATACAGCCCTTCGCAGGGTTTCCTTTCTCTTCGTGAGAAGCTGCAGGCTTATTATCGCAGGTTCCGTATCGAGTTGTCTGTCAATGATATCATTGTTACGAGCGGTGGTTCGGAGGCGGTGCTTTTTGCATTCCTTGCCTGCTTGAATCCTGGTGATGAGATCATCGTTCCTGAGCCGGCTTATGCAAACTATATGGCTTTCGCGGTTTCTGCGGGAGCTGTGATCAAGACAGTTACTTCGACTATAGATACAGGTTTCGCTCTTCCTCCAGTAGAGAAGTTTGAGGAGCTGATTACTGAGCGTACCAAGGCTATTCTTATCTGTAACCCTAACAATCCTACAGGTTATCTTTACAGCCGTGCGGAGATGAACCAGATCCGCGACCTTGTGATGAAGTACGATCTTTATCTCTTCTCCGACGAGGTTTACCGCGAGTTCATCTATACAGGTTCGCCGTATATCTCGGCTCTGAACCTCGAGGGCATCGAGAATAATGTGGTGCTTGTGGATTCGGTGTCGAAGAGGTATTCGGAGTGCGGTATCCGCATCGGTGCTCTCGTGACCCGTAATGCCGATGTCCGCAGGGCGGTCATGAAGTTCTGTCAGGCCCGTCTGTCGCCGCCGCTTCTGGGACAGATCGTTGCCGAAGAGTCGATCGAGGGTACTGAGGAGTACGCGGCTGACGTTTACGAGGAGTACGTTGAGCGAAGGAAGTGCCTTGTGGATGGTCTCAACAGGATCGAGGGCGTATATTCGCCGATTCCGATGGGTGCATTCTACACTGTGGCAAGCCTGCCGGTCGACGATGCGGACAAGTTCTGCGAATGGTGCCTGAGCGACTTCAGCTATGAGGGCGAGACTGTGATGATGGCTCCTGCCAGCGGATTCTATTCGACTCCGGGCATGGGACGCAACGAGGTACGTATC
>JAFUQW010000029.1 GCA_017472115.1 Bacteroidales bacterium
GCAACCTCGTATGAAGGTTCGACAAGATGGGTGTGACGGGTGATGCCGAGGGTGTGACACAAGTATGCGAGAACCATCTCCCGTGCTTCCCTTTCGGGATAGAGGCGGGAGATGGCGCTTGTTCCTTGTTTTATCAATTCGGTCAGTTTCATTGCATTACGGATGTCTCGACTTCGCTCGACATGACAAACACATTTTCATTTAACGAAACAGAAGCATCTTCTTCAAAATGGCATAAGCATTTTCATGCTACACGACAAATGCTCTTCCGTTCAAGATGAAAGGTGTCAGTTTTCAATGACGGTGGTGAGGAAGTCGGTCATGTCAAGACCTGCAGCCCGCACCATCTGAGGGACAAGCGAAGCAGCAGTCATGCCGGGTATCGTATTGACTTCAAGGAAATAAAGTCCATCTTCCGAAGCGATATAGTCAACTCGCACAAGTCCGCTGCAGCCTAAATGAGCATATATCTTCTTCGACACCTCCTGAATCTCATCCCTGAGTTCATCCGGAATCTGAGCAGGACAGACCTCGCGGCTGTGACCGTTGTATTTGGCCTCGTAATCAAAGAATTCGTTTTCTGTAATGATTTCGATCACAGGAAGGGCAACATATTCAGTACCATTGAAATAGACCGCACATGTAAGTTCGCGGCCGACCACAGCAGCCTCGGCAATAAGCATGTTTCCTTCAGAAAAGGCATAATCCACAGCCTTGTCGAAATCCCCGACAGACTTGACCTTGGTCACACCGAAACTGCTTCCTCCGTCCGTAGGCTTCACAAACATCGGAAGTCCGAGCTTAGCCACAGCTTTCTGAGCCAGGCCCTCAAGAGACTCGCCCTTGCGGACAAAGATATCATCGGCACATTTCACGAAGTCAACATCCTTGAGATAGCTCTTGCAAGAAAACTTGTCGAAGGTTATGGCCGCGACAAATGCATTGCAACCGCTGTGAGGAACGCCCAGCATCTCAAGATAACCCTGCATAAGGCCGTTTTCGCCGGGAGTGCCGTGCTGCATGATGTAGGCATAGTCGAACTTCACCTTCTCACCGCCGACTGTCACTGAAAAATCGGTCTTGTCGATGGCCGGACGCTCGTTCTCAGGAATCACCACTCTCATGGAATTCTTCTTCCTGTATGCTGCAAGAGTCCAGTTGCCGAAGCGTGCAAATATTTCATATACATCGTATCGCGAACCGTCGATACGGGATGCGGTGAATTCACCGCTACGGCATGATACCTCCCACTCCGAGGAGTCGCTGCCGTAAATAACTGCTATTCTGTTGTATTTCATCATTCAAAGAAATATGAGTCATCTTCCTCAGCCTTCATCACGGCATCGGCATCGCTTCCGTCACAGTCGAGATTGAGATTGATGCCCGGAGGAGCCACAAACCTGTCTGTCTCATAAATGCCTAAGGTGCCGTCTGCAAGAACCTTCTGCATGAAGAGTCCCCAGATAGGAAGGGCCATGTTCGAACCACCACCGAGTGAAAGTGACTCGAAATGAACCTGACGGTCTTCCGCACCTACCCAGACACCGGCTGTGAGTGACGGAGTATAACCGATGAACCATCCGTCCGACTGGTCATTGGTGGTACCTGTCTTTCCTGCTATCTCTCCCTTGAGTCCGTACTTGGCACGGAGTCTCACTCCCGTTCCGCTGTTCACGACTCCCTGCATGAGATTGGCCATGAGATAGGCGGTATATTCGCTGACAGCCTCACGCTTGGTATTGTTGAACTCACCGAGCACATTGCCGTTGTTGTCCTCTATCCTCGTCACGAATATCGGCGAAACGAACACACCCTTTGAAGGGAATGTATTGTAGGCCGAAACCATTTCATAGACATTGAGGTCGGCCGAACCGACGCAAAGCGAATATGTCTCGTCGAGGTAGCTTCCCACTCCCATCTTGCGCATCATATCAGCCATTGCATGAGGTCCGTACTGCTTCATCAGATAGGCGGAAATGTTGTTGGAACTCTTGGTCAGTCCCCATTTGAGGGTCACTGTCTGGCCGATCCATTCGTCACGGTCGGTACTCTTCGGAGTCCATGTGGTATCCTGCACGAGGAAGGTCTGAGGCACGTTCACCACCTTGTCGCATGGGCTCATGCCCTCCTGCATTGCAAGAGTATAAAGGAAAGGCTTGATGGTCGATCCCACCTGACGTTTTCCCTGACGGACATTGTCATATTTGAAATAACGGTAGTTCGGACCGCCGACATAAGCCTTGATGTGTCCCGTATGAGGCTCTATGGCCATGAATGCCGCACGGAGATGCGACTTGTAGTAGCGGATGGAGTCATTAGGAGTCATCACTGTATCCACATAGCCCTTGCCCTTCCATGAGAACACTCTCATCTCGGTCTTTTCGTCAAAGCTCCTGCGGATCTCATCCTCCGAAGCACCCCTGTTCTTCATGATGCGGTAACGGTCGCTCCAGCGCCTTGCCTGAGCCATGAGCTGATCGACGATCTCCGGCTCCACATCGTCAGAGAACGGCTTCTGCTTCTTCCACCTGATATCTCTCCAGAAACTGTTCTGAAGATCCTTTCCGAGATGCTCGGTCACAGCCTCCTCGGCATATTTCTGCATCTTGTAGTTGATGGTGGTGTATATCCTGAGGCCGTCTCTGTCGAGATTGTATTTCGAACCGTCGGCCTTGGTGTTCTTGTTGAGCCAGCCGTAGAACTGGTCATCTGCCCAAAGCAGGGAGTCCACGACATAGTCCTCATACTGAGCATAAGACGAACGCTTCGGCTCCTTGGCGTTCATCGTGCGGCGGAGCATGTCCCTGAAATACGGAGCAAGACCTGCATTATGGTCCTGGATCTGGTAGTTCAACGTGATCGGAACCAGCTGAAGCGAGTCCCTCTCGTCCTCAGTCACGTAACCTGCCTTCTCCATCTGCGAGATCACGAAATTCCTGCGTGTGAGCGACTTGTCGGGATTGAGGACAGGATTATAGCGGGTCGGTTTGTTGACCATTCCCACCAGCGTCGCAGCCTCTTCCACTGTAAGCTCGGCCGGTGTCTTGCTGAAGAAGGTCTGAGCCGCCGCCTTGATTCCGTAGGCGTTGCTGCCGAAGAACACCTGATTCATATACATGGTGATGATCTCATCCTTGGTATAGTTGCGCTCCAGCTTCACGGCTGTGATCCACTCCTTTAGCTTGATCCACACCATCTTGACCATCGAACCGCCCGGAATGCGGCTGCTGACATCCTCACGCGGATAGAGGGTCTTGGCAAGCTGCTGGGTGATGGTACTTCCACCTCCCTGGCTTGAATCACCGCCGAGGAGGGTCTTGAACATCACACGTCCGAGACTCTTGAAGTCAATGCCGGAATGGTTGTAGAAACGTACATCTTCGGTCGCTACCGCAGCATGCACGAGATTAGGCGAGAGCTCGTCATAACTCACATACGAACGGTTCTCTATATGGAAAGTCGTAAGAATCTCTCCATCCTCTGCTATGACCTGGGTGGCAAGCTTGCTGTCCGGATTCTCCAGCTCCTCGAAAGACGGGATGTCCGCGAAAGCCCATACCAGGCCTATCATCATGATGACCAGCGCGACGGGAATACAGAAAAGTATCCAGAACGCCTTCACTATCCTTTTTCTTGTCTTGTCTGTCATATTTCCTTTATATATATGTCTGTCAAAAAATTTTACCTTTAGGTAAGGTCAGTACAAAGTGACAAAATTAGCAACAAAATTTGGAAAATTGCCCGATTTGTGCCTTACTTTGCACATTCTTTCGGAAAAGTGCTGCCATTTCGAAGCTTTTGTCCGGAAGATAGGTGAAACAAGCGAAACGTGAGAGTATGAAGGAAAGCAATCTTGTGATAGTGGAGTCTCCGGCAAAGGCCGGCACGATCCAGAAATTTCTCGGTAAAGACTATATTGTGAAATCAAGTTTCGGCCATATCCGTGACCTTAACGAAAGCGATCTCAGCATCGATATCGAAAAGGGATTCAAACCTGAATATGTCATACCGGCCGACAAGAAGAAAGTGGTTGCAGAGCTCAAGAAAGCTGCGAAGGAAGCGCAGACAGTGTGGCTCGCATCCGATGAGGACCGCGAAGGAGAAGCTATCTCATGGCATCTTTTCGAAACCCTCGGACTCAATGCTGAAAACACCAGACGAATTGTCTTTCATGAAATCACCAGACCGGCGATCCTCAATGCGATCGAGAATCCTCGTGAGATCGACATGAATCTTGTCAATGCCCAGCAGGCGCGAAGGGTATTAGACCGCCTGGTAGGTTTCGAGCTTTCACCGGTTCTCTGGAGAAAGATCCAGCCAAAGCTTTCGGCAGGCCGCGTGCAGTCAGTGGCACTACGTCTTATAGTTGACCGCGAGAGGGAGATCCTCGCATTCAACAGCGAGCCTTACTACAAGGTGGAGGCACAGTTCCATCCGGAAGGAACCCCTGACAAGACTTTGGTGAAAGCCACCTTGGACAAGAGATTCCCTGACATACAGAGCGCTCAGGAATTCCTCGAAAAATGCATAGGAGCCGATTTCACGATAAGCAGCATCGAGAAGAAGGAAGGAAGCCGTACGCCGGCTGCTCCTTTCACGACATCGACCCTCCAGCAGGAAGCCGCACGCAAGATCGGACTCTCCGTGAGTCAGACCATGAGCATAGCCCAGAAACTCTACGAGCACGGACTCATCACCTACATGCGTACAGACTCGACCAACCTTTCAGGATTGGCCATCAACACAGCAAAGAAATTCATATCCGACAATTTCGGAGAAGAATATTCGAAGGTCCGCCAGTACAAGACAAAGGCAAAGGGAGCCCAGGAAGCCCATGAAGCCATCCGCCCTACCTACATAGAGAACGCATCGATTGAAGGAACGTCTCAGGAGAAGAAACTGTATGAACTTATCTGGAAGCGTACGGTAGCCTCTCAGATGGCAGATGCACGTGTCCTCAGGACGGACATCAAGGTAGGCTCCGACAGATTCGAGGAAAAATTCAATGTACAGGCGACCCAGGTGCTTTTCGACGGTTTCCTCAAACTCTATATGGAGAGCAGCGACGATCAGCAGCAGGACGACGAGATGGTGATTCTCCCGGAGATGACGGTAGGAGGTGTGATGTATGAAAACGGCATTACAGCCGAATGCAAATTCACCCCGGCACCTGCAAGATACTCTGAACCGACCCTCATCAAGAAGCTCGAGGAACTCGGCATAGGCCGACCTTCTACATATGCACCGACCATCGCAACCCTGACAAAAGCCCGCGGATATGTCGTCAAGGGTGACAAGCCGGGACATAAGCATCAGGTGACAAATCTGACTCTCAGGAACGGAACTATAAAGTCATCATCAAAGACGGAAACCGTGGGAGCAGAAAAGAAGAGACTCCTTCCTCAGGACATCGGAATCATCGTGACAGACTTCCTCGTGAAGAACTTCCCGCAGGTGCTCGACTACGGCTTCACTGCCAACGTGGAAGAGGATTTCGACAAGATCGCAGATGGAGAAATGGTCTGGAACAAACTGATCGGACAATTCTACGATCCTTTCCACGGAAAGGTTCAGGAGACCCTCAGCAACAAGGAATACAGTCATATCAGCCGAGAGCTGGGAACCGATCCTAAGGACGGTCAGCCGCTTGTGGCAAGATTCGGCCAGTACGGCCCGTACATCCAGAAGGGTGACGGAGAATCAAAGCAGTATGCAAGCCTGGCGCCGGGGCAGCTGATTGAGAGCATAACTCTCGAAGAAGCCCTGAAGCTGTTCGAACTGCCACGTACGGTGGGACAGCATGAAGGCATCGACATCATCTGCACAAAGGGGCGTTTCGGGCCTTATATGAAATACGGTGACAGGAACATCTCGCTTCCGCGCGGAACAGACCCTCTGAATGTGGATTTGGGCACATGCATCAAGCTCATCGAGGAGAGCCTGAACAAAAAGACCGGAGGAATCATCGCCGAGTTCAAGGACAGCGACATTCAGGTGATCGACGGCACTTACGGGCCATATATCAAGCATGCCGGAGGCAACTACAAGATTCCTAAAGGAACTGATGCCTCAACGCTTACAGAAGATAAGTGCAAGGAAATAATAGCCGGATCAGAGCCTACAGGACGTAAGAAAAGACGTAAATAAACTTAAGATTCGTAAATTTCCGACTGCGATTTTTTGACATTTTACATTTTGTCATTAAATTCGCGGTCGGAAACGTTATAATTCATAAGACTATGTCAAACTATCAGATTGATCAGATCGATCAGAAGATCCTATCATTCCTTGTGAAGAATGCAAGAATGCCGTTCCTCGAGATTGCGCGTGAGTGCAACGTCTCAGGTGCCGCTATCCACCAGAGAGTCAAGAGATTGGAAACCAACGGCGTCATTACGGGATCACGACTTCTCGTAAAGCCTCAGGCTCTCGGACTCAACGTCTGCGCATATGTCAGCGTATCGCTTTCAGAAGCGAACAAGTACCCTGATGTCATCGATGCCTTCAAGAGAATCTCAGAAATCGTGGAGTGCCACTTCGTGACAGGAAGACATGCTCTCCTCATCAAGCTGTACTGCTTTGATCACGACCACCTCATGCAGGTTCTTCTGAACACAATCCAGAAGATTCCTTATGTACAGCAGACTGAAACACAGATTTCACTCGACCAGCCTATCGAGCGTCAGGTATGGGTGAAGGAGTATCAGAACACCAGTTTCTCCGCAAGCATCAAGGAAAGCAAGAAGAAGAACAACAAGGACTAATCCCGTGACATGAGAGCACGGGCTATCTTCAGGTCGTCCTGAGTGGTTATCTTTATATTAAACCTCTCCCCAATAGTGTAGGAGAGGTTTTTTCCGTATTTTTCAACCACGGAAGCGTCATCGGTAAAAGCCGTGTCGTAAGCCTGCATATAAGCAGCCTTGATGATTTCGGAACGGAATATCTGAGGGGTCTGGACGCCGTAAAGAAGAGAGCGGTCCGCAACTGCATCGGGAACAGGTTCGAGAGTGTCACCGCTCCGTCTCAACATCTTCATGGTGTCAACACAAGGCACTACAGGAACCAGTCCGTCAACGCCTTCCGCCTCATCAAACATACTCCGTATCAGTTCCCTGGAAATCATGGGACGGACTCCGTCATGAACGGCCACAAGAGCGCCTTCAGGAACCTTTCCCAAGGCGTTCCTTACAGAATGAAAGCGGGTGATGCCTCCCTTGACCAGAATCTGGGGGCAAGTGAAACTGCGTGAAAGACAATAATTCTTCCAATATTCGATATGGCTCTCCGGAAGAACAGTCACCACCCTGATGCCGGGACAAGCCTCCACAAACTTTTCCATTGTCCTCTGAAGAATGGCCTTTCCCTCAAGTTCAATGAATTGCTTGGGTATTTCAGCACCCATTCTGGTACCGCTTCCGGCCGCCATGATTATGACATATCTTTTCCTGTCCATATTTCTCTTGAATTGTTCGGCAAAATTAAGAAACTGTTTCGAAAATATATCACAAAAACTGAAATGATAAAATTTAAGCAGTTTCCGATCTTTTTTATCAGGATTATTTGAGAGTTTTTTGTAATTTTACCGCCTATTTGAATAAACTGAAAAAACTCGAATAAAATATGGCATTTTCATTCTTGACTCAAGAGATTGCAATGGACCTCGGAACAGCGAACACTGTCATTTTCCAGAACGACCAGATCGTCCTTGACGAACCGAGCATCGTTGCCATCGACAATAACACAGGTAAGGCGATTGCATTGGGCCAGAAGGCAAAGATGATGCAGGAAAGGGAGAACCCCGGCATAAAGACCGTACGTCCGATGAAGGACGGTGTCATCGCCGACTTCAACGCTGCGGAAATGATGATCCGCGGTTTCATCAAGCAGGTCAACAGCATGCGCAGATCGATATTCACCCCGAACATAAAGATGGTCGTGGGCATTCCTTCAGGCAGTACCGAAGTGGAGATCAGAGCGGTGCGCGACTCTTCAGAGCATGCCGGAGGCCGTGACGTGTATCTGATCTATGAGCCTATGGCATCAGCCCTCGGTATCGGACTCGACGTGGAGGCTCCAAAGGGCAACATGGTGGTTGACATAGGAGGCGGTACGACAGAGATTGCCGTGATCTCGCTCGGCGGCATCGTGGTCCAGGACTCGATCAAGGTGGCCGGAGACGTATTCACGGGAGACATCCAGCAGTATCTCCGCCAGCAGCACAACATCAGGGTAGGACAGATTACTGCAGAGAAGATCAAGATCGCCATCGGTGCCGTGATTCCGGATCTTGACGAGGAACCGGAGCCATATGCGATCACCGGTCCTAACCTGATGACGGCTCATCCTGTCCATGCGACCATCACCTATCAGGAGATCGCACACTGTCTGGACAAGTCGGTAGCACGTATCGAGAGCGGCATCCTCCATGTGCTCGAGCAGACCCCGCCTGAGCTCTACTCGGACATCGTGGAGAACGGAATCCATCTTGCCGGCGGCGGATCGCTCCTCAGGGGACTTGCAAAACGTCTCACGGAGAAGGTCAACATTCCGTTCTATGTGGCGGAAGATCCGCTCAGAGCTGTGGCAAGAGGCACATGTCTCGCGCTCAAGAACACAGAGAACTACACATTCCTCATGAGATAAATCCTTGCGCAAGAGCAATCTCATATCCCATCTGATAAATGCAGCTATCTTCATAATCCTGGAGATAGCTGCGTTGAATATGCTTCGCAACAACGGACCGCTTCAGAGAATCTGGTTTTCGACAGGAGCACAGTCATTCATGGGGGCAGTCTGGGGAGGGACGCAGAACATCAAGGAGTATTTTTCCCTCAAGAGGACCAATGACGCCCTCGCACGGGAAAACGAAGCCCTTAAGATGCGTGTGACCGAACTGGAAGCGGCAAATGCGGAGAATCTTAGAGAAATGCCGTCTTACAGGACAGAAGGATACGTTTACATTCCTGCCGAGATAGTGAAGATCAGCAACAACACCCAGCACAACTACATCATCGTCGGCAAAGGAAGCGCGGACGGAGTGGCCGAGGGATCCGGAATCATTACCGGGAAAGGCGTAATAGGAGTGATCGATGCAGTCAGCAGGCATTTTTCTTATGCCCGTTCATTCAAGAACCATGACATGAGCATCAGCGCAAGACTCGGCAGAGAAGGATCTGTAGGTCCGTTGACATGGGACGGGAAAAGCAGTTCCGGGGCCATCCTGAGCGAGATTCCTCATCACGTTCATTTCGAGCCGGGAGACACAGTCTATACCAGCGGATATTCATCGATCTTCCCTCCTGACATACCGTTGGGCACCATAGGGAAATCAAAGATAGTGAACGGGGCGACCTTCGAGATAGAGGTCAGGATGTTTGAGGATTACGGCGCCCTCCGCTATGTCATCGTCGTTGATCACAGCGGCAAGGAAGAAATCAAAGAGTTAGAAAAGGAGGAGACATTATGAAAATCCGCAATTTCAGGACTCTGTACATCCTGCTCTTAGTCTGCCAGATCATCCTGTGCAACTACAGCTGTCTCGGACCATATGTCATGCTTTCCATACTTCCGGCCATGGTGGCATGCATTCCTCTTTCGACAGGCACTCCTCTGTGCATGTTCATCGCTTTTGCCAGCGGTCTCGCGATCGACTGGCTTTCGGAAGGACTCATAGGTCTCAACGCCGCCGCCATACTTCCGGCAGCACTTCTTCGCAAACCTGTCATCAGCATGTTCATCGGTGAAGACCTGATCGTGAGAAAAGAGAACTTCTCCATCCGCAAGAACGGCTTTTCCAAGGTTTTCTTCACCATTCTCGCTGCAACAGCCATATTCACCGGCATATATGTATTTCTCGACGGAGCCGGCGCAAGGCCGTTCTGGTTCTCTCTGACCCGGTTCGCTGCCTCTCTTGCCTGCAATCTGACACTTGGTCTCGTCATTGTGAACGTACTCACCGGAGAAGAAAGAAAATAGGACACGGAACACATGAAACTGAACAGGGAAAACAAACTGCTCATCGGACTATGTACTGCGGCAACAATCCTGATTGCCAAGCTTTTCAGCATCCAGATCATCGACGAGGACTATAAGATGGATGCCGAGAACAATTCCGTTGTCTATACTACGATCAACCCTACTCGCGGAATCATCCACGACCGCAACGGCAACATCCTTGTCGGCAACAAGGTGGCATATGACCTCCTTGTCACCCCGAAGGACGTCGAAGAGTTTGATACTCTGACACTTGCAAAAGTTCTCGACGTCACACCGGAATTCATAAAGGAAAAGATGGACGGCTACTACAAGAACCGAAGGAGAATCGGTTACCAGTCTGTGGTGATGCTGAAGCAGCTGCCTCAGGAGACATATATGAAATTTGCCGAGATAGCATACAAGTTCCCCGGATTCAGAGGTGAAGCCAGAAGTATCCGCGAATATCCTTACAATGCAGGAGGAAACCTGCTCGGATATGTGTCCGAAGTGGATGCGAATTATCTGAAAAGACATCCTGACGAATACAAAGCCGGTGACTACGCAGGAAAGACCGGCATCGAGGCTGCGCGCGAGAAGGAGCTTCGTGGCGAAAAGGGATACCATATCTGGCTCCGTGACTCACGCAACAAGATCATGTCGGAGTATGAAGGGGGATCGAAGGACAAGGAGGCCGTTCCCGGCAACAACATAACCACAACCATCGATGCGGAGCTGCAGCACTACGGACAGATGCTCATGCAGAACAAGCTCGGAAGCCTTGTGGCCATCGAGCCTTCGACAGGAGAGATTCTCACCCTTGTATCAAGCCCCGGAATAGACGTGGATATGCTTGCCGACATCGGTCAGCACTACAACGAAATTGTGAATGACCCTTACAAGCCTATGTTCAACAGAGCGGTACAGGCTTCATATCCTCCGGGTTCCGTATTCAAGTTGGTTAACGGACTCATCGGCCTTCAGGAAGGAGTAGTCACGACTTCGACGAAATACCCGTGCAGGGAGGGCTACCATTTCGGAAGGAACAAGGTCGGCTGCCATGCCCACAAGTCTCCGATCGATTTCGAGGAATCGATAATGATGTCCTGCAACGCATACTACTGCTATATCCTCCGCGACCTTCTCGAGAACCCTGCCTATGATTCTTTTGCAGAATCCATGGACAAATGGAATGAATATGTGAGAAGTTTCGGATTCGGCAGCAAGTTAGGTTCGGACTTCCCTTCCGAACTGGGTGGCTTCATTCCGGATTCCAAATATTATGACAGGGTTTATGGCAAAGGGGCATGGAAGGCTACGACCGTGATTTCGCTGTCGATCGGACAGGGTGAGATAGGATGTACGCCTATGCATCTTGCAAATCTCTGTGCCACCATTGCAAACAGAGGATACTATTACATTCCGCACATCGTGAAGGACTCTGAGCACGTGACCATAGATCCGAAATACAAGGAAAGGCATTACACTCTCGTTGACACGACACACTTCCCTAAGGTGATAGAAGGAATGTACAGAGCGGTCAACAGCGGTTACGGATCCGGAGGTACGGCAAGCGTCGCAGCAGTTGACAGTCTGAATATCTGCGGAAAGACCGGTACTGCACAGAATCCTCACGGAGAGGACCATTCCGTGTTCATCTGCTTCGCGCCGAAGGATAACCCGAAGATTGCCGTTGCCGCATATGTGGAAAATGCCGGTTTCGGTGCGGCATGGGCGGCACCTATCGCTTCGCTGCTTACGGAAAAATACCTGAACGGCGAGATCAGCCCGAAACGCAGATATCTTGAGGACAGGATGTTGAACAGCAATCTTCTTAAAAAGGAGGAAGAGAAATGAGACAGGTAGGAAGAGACAGAGGACTGGCAAAGACCATCGACTGGTGGCTTGTGGCATGCTGGTTTCTGATGATCCTCATCGGATGGGCCAACATTTACGCCTCGATCCATGCCTCCGAGCCATCGTCCATCTTCGATTTTGCGAGCCGCAGCGGAAAGCAGTTCGTATGGATGGTCACGGCCCTCGGGATAGCGGCACTGATCCTTTTCGTCATTCCTCCGAGACTGTACGAGGGTCTGTCTCTGCCTATATACATATTCACAATAGCCCTGCTCGTTTCCGTCATATTCCTCGGAATCGAGGTCAAGGGATCGAGGTCATGGTTTGCATTCGGTCCGGTCAGATTCCAGCCTGCGGAGATTTCCAAGATCTCGACATCTCTTCTGCTCGCCACGATAATGAGTCAGTTAGGATATAAGATCGGACGCTTCAAGGACTTCATGCTGACAGCTGCCGTCATTCTTGTGCCGATGATGATAATCGTGCTTCAGAGTGAGACAGGATCGGCTCTGGTATATGTGGGATTCATATTCATGCTCTACAGGGAAGGACTCTCGGGATGGCTGATATTCATGATCGGAATGGCTATCCTCACCTTTATCCTCACGCTTACAGCCTCGCCTTATGTGGCGATACTCGTTCTCGCAGGAGTAGCATCGTTATGCATCTGCCTTTATTCGGACAGATTCAAATGGTGGCTTATGATATGCGTTCCTGTCATCGCCTTCTTCGCATTCCTTCCTTCGCTCATGGAGCTGCTTTCGACATGGATAGTCGGTGAGGAGCGCATGGCCGGGATTGCAGCCCTCCAGGAGGCCGGGGAAGCCGTGGAGCTGCCTTTCATAATGAAGATCAAGCCTCTGTACATACTTCTCGGAGTCTCGCTGGGATCTCTGCCGTTCGTGGCATTCCAGGCATTCAGGGAAGGCAACCGGTTCACATACCTTGCCATCCTGTCATTCCTCGGAGGTCTGCTTCTGGTGTTCTCGACTGACTTCCTGTTCAACGACGTGCTTCAGGACCACCAGAGGAAACGTATCGAGGTGCTTCTCGGCATGAAGGAGGACCCTACAGGAGTAGGATATAATGTCAACCAGTCGATGATAGCCATCGGTTCCGGCGGACTCACCGGCAAGGGCTACCTCAACGGTACACAGACCACATTGGGATTCGTACCTGAGCAAAGCACGGACTTCATTTTCTGCACCATAGGCGAAGAATGGGGATTCCTCGGAGCCGCAGCCGTGATCCTGCTCTATGTATTCCTGATCTGGAGGATAATCCGCAATGCCGAACGCAGCAGGGAGGCCTTCACCAGGATATACGGCTACTGCGTCGCCTGCTGCATATTCATGCATCTCTTCATAAACATAGGCATGACCATCGGTCTGATGCCTGTCATCGGAATCCCTCTGCCGTTCATAAGTTATGGCGGCTCATCCCTCTGGGGATTCACCGCCATGCTCTTCATCTTCATTGCTCTCGACCGCAACGAGCGTAAGTATTTCTGATACGAGTTCTCGACTCCCTGTCAATCAAACACTTCCGAATCACGGTTTCAAGCCCTCATGCTCACGCCAGGAATGAGGGACAACTACCGGTGGGTGAAGAGGGACGAAAGTGTCGCACTTCACCACCGTGTCTGCCTCCAAGACCTTCCTGTAACCACAGGAGCAGCAGTAGGCTCGAAGGCGCGCTCTACATAAGTGGTCGAAATCAACGCATAAAGTTAGTTTTCGTGAATGATGTTTCCAAATTTTTCATCAGGAGATCCGTTAAAAATAAATTTTAGCCTCTATAAAATTTGTTTAAAACATATAAAAAAGAGAAAATTATTCGGGGGCAGAGGGGGATTTCGTCACAATTATTTGAATGGATAACAATATTTAATGTATCTTGGTGATTAACACTTACCAAATGTCGTTTCAGATACATAGATTATGAAAGAATTGAGTTTACAAAAAGATTCAGCAGATAAGGGAGAGATTGTAGCGTATGGCTCACACAAAGTGATCTTGCCCAACTTTTTGGAGTAAATCAACCTGCTATATCAAAGCATATCCGAAATATATATTCAAGTGGAGAACTCAGTTCAACCGACACATATTCCATTTTGGAATATATGGGTAATGAC
>JAFUQW010000030.1 GCA_017472115.1 Bacteroidales bacterium
GGTGTTGCCTCCTTCTACATAGATTCCGTCGCCTGATGCAAGGAGATAGACCCCGAAGATTGCAAGGCAGATTGAGCCAATGTTAACCCACGATTTCCTTTCTCCGAAAAAGAGCATCATGCAGAAGGTCACAATGACCGGATACATGAAGTTTATGGTCGCGGAAATGCCGCTTGCTATGTTCGCATATCCTATAAGGAGTGTTATGGAAGTAATGGCGCGCAGTGCACTGAGCAGAATTATCTTCCAGACTTCATCGAATGAATTGAAGCGGAGAGATTTCTTCTTGAATATGGAGTAAACTATGAGGACGGCTGCTGCTATCGACCATCTGTAGGAAAGAATGTCGAAATCGGACAGACCGTCTGCAATCAGAAAGAGACTGAAAAGGGGAGAGAAGCCGAACGACATTGATGATATGACGGCATAGAAGATACCGTTGACGGTGATTCTCCTTTTCTTTTTCTCATATCTTGTCAGTATTTGGCTCATCGTGGGTAAAAAATACCTTAATCAATTGATAAATACCTTTTTGGGTTTGAGAACGCTGAAAATACGCTCAAAATATAACAAAAGTGTTATAAGTATTAACTATGATGTTTCTTAGCTTGTTTTTCAGTTGATTGATTCTCTAAGTATCTTCCTTCTTAAAATGTCGAGTGCAGACGAGGCAAACCTCTCCATATTGCGTTTCCTGTCTCCTTTGAAAGTGCAGGAGAAGGTCTCTGTCCCGGCTTCGGAACTGACTCCTATCCACACAAGTCCGACTGGTTTTGAGTCGCTTCCCCCGCCCGGTCCGGCAATACCCGAAGTCGCCACAGAGTAGTCGCTGCCGGTGAGCTTCCTCACTCCTTCTGCCATGGCAGCCACGCATTCGCTGCTTACGGCACCATGGGTTTCGATGATCTCCGGTGAGACTCCAAGTACTCCGGTCTTGACACTGTTGGCATATGAAGTGACGGAACCGAGATAATATTCGGACGATCCGGCAATTCCAGTGAAAAGAGCAGATATTGTTCCTCCGGTGCATGATTCAGCCGCGCTTACTGTCTTGCCTGTCTGCCTGAGCAGTCTTCCTATACATTCCTGCAGCGTATCGTCATGGTCTGAGTACATTGCTTCGCCGAGTATCGGCCTTAGCCTGGCAATTTCTGCCTCTATCCTTTTTTCCTCTTCCTCACGGACTCCTCCATAGATGGAAAGCCTGAGTCTTACGCCTGTGACAGGATTCGGAAGATATGCCAGATGCATGTCAGACGGAAGGGAGTCCTCCCAATTCTCTATAGTCTTTGCAAGGACTGATTCCGGGAGGCCGAATGTCATTATTGTCTTGTGATAAATGTCTGTAACGGTATGATGTGCCTTGATGTCTGTCAGTATGTCCTCAAGGGCACCTATCGCTTCAAACGGTACGCCTGGAAGTGAATACAGGCTGGCCTTGTGACCGAACCTTTCTTCAGGATATCTGAATACCATCACAGGTGCAGTCCCTTTTCTGTTGGGAATCACTTCACAGGTATCCGGGACAGATGCCTGGGCAAGATTGATGTCCAAAGCCTCTATGCCTCTGGCACTCAGAATGTGGCGGATGATTTCCAGCTGTCTTTCGTCAGTCTTCCATCCCATGGCGCCGGAGAGGTCAGCAAGGGCTTTTTTGGTTATGTCGTCTTTGGTAGGGCCGAGTCCTCCGGTGACGATGACTATTTCATTGCGTTCGAGTTCCCCTTCAAGGGCTCTTACGATGGTCTGGTGGTCATCGCCGATTGAAAGCATTCTTGTAACCCTGATTCCTAAAGAATTGAGTGCTTGAGATATACGTGAAGAATTGGTGTCAACAATCTGTCCTATGAGGATTTCATCGCCGATTGTACATATAGAAGCTTGTGTCATTTCGCGTTTTTGGATGCCTTGTTGAATGATTCCAGATGTTTGATTATTCTCTTGATCAATGCCGGTCCTTCATAAATGAATCCGGTATATATCTCTACAAGAGAAGCGCCTGCATCGATCATCTCCTTTGCATCTTCAGGAGACATGATTCCACCGACTCCGATGATCGGCAGTTTGCCTTCGGACTTTTCGTGAACATATCTTACCAATTCCAGATTCTTTTTGTGAACAGGAGCTCCGGACATGCCTCCGTTGCCGATTTCTTCGATCTTTTCGGCTGAAATGCTGTTTAAGCCATCGCGGCTTCTGGTTGTGTTGCCGGCTACGATGCCGTCTATACCGGAACGAAGCGAATAATCGATTATTTCATCAAGTTGAGAATGTGACAGATCAGGGGATACTTTGAGCAGTATCGGACGATAATTGTCATAATACATTCTCAGATTAAGAAGTTTGTCAACGATTTCCGAAAGAAAGGAAATGTCTTGAAGAGCAGTCAGTCCTACGACATTCGGACAAGATATATTGACGACAAACATGTCAACGAAGTCGTATAGAAGTGCGAAAGATGTTTCATAATCCTTGGCGGCATCATCGTTGATGCTGCTGGTGTTCTTTGATATGTTTGCAGCTACTATTACTTCCGGTTTCACTTTCTTGAGGTGTCCGACTGCGTTCTTCACTCCTTTGTTGTTTATTCCGAAACGGTTGATCAGTGCCTTGTCACCCGGAACCCTGAAGCATCTCGGCTTAGGATTTCCGTCCTGGGGCTGGGGAGTGAGGGAACCGATTTCTACGAATCCGAATCCGAAATTAGCCATGTCATTATAGAATTCTCCGTTCTTGTCCAATCCTCCTGCAAGACCGACCGGATTAGGGAAACGTATGCCGAAAACCTCTTTTGACAGACTTGGTGAGTCTCTTTTATATATTGCACGGATTATCGGGCGTGCGAATGGTACATGTCTCAAGAATGACAGAAGAGAAAACAGCATGTTGTGGGCGGTTTCCGGATTGAAACGGAAGAGTATAGGCTTCAGTAAATGCTTGTACATATTTTTTCGAATTGGTAAAACATACAAATATACAAAAAAAGTACTGCCACGCAGTACCTGAAATAGTGTTTCTATGTTCTATATTTATAATTCCTGATACGAGCCGTCATCAAAGAGTATGATTATTTTTGATACACTTCTCTGTTTTACAATATTTTGAGAGGATTCAACTAAATCTTTCAGTAAGATTGGGGAAATGACTTCCTCTGAAGGGGAGTCCGCAGATTGAGAAGATTCTTCAGGAGAGACAACATCAGCTGCTGGCCTGTCCGTGTCATGAGAATCAGAGTAGAAATCATTGAACAGCAGATCTTCTTGCTGTCCAATGGGATTTTCTTTATACATTCTGCCCTTGCCGAACATCAGCCATTCCATGTTCAGGGCAGGGTATTTTGCCATGATAGCCTTGATGAATTCGTAACTGGGATTGTTCCTCCCTGACAGGACATGTGATACGCTTGCTCGTACGACTTCGAGTTTGTCCGCAAACTGCGATTGCGTGATATTTTCGGCGGCTAGAAATTGCTTTAATCTGGTGTTCATGATTGTTATCAAATATGTTACAAATGTAGCAAGAAAAATCAACAATTCAAACACCTGATACGTGTAATATTTGTGAACAACGATATGGGGAAGTATGAAAAATGCCATAGCTTTACTTTAGAAAATTATGTATAAATACTTGATTAATATGTATTAATAAATATCAATTAGAGGTGCTTAGGCATCCTGATCCATATAATTTCCCCTTATTTTACGCAGTGCTACAAAACAAGCGTCATTAAATAGTTTAGTTGATAGTATGTAATATGCTGATTTATAGGTATGTAAATCAAATATAAATTAAGTATAATTAAAACTTATGTTACAAAATCACAACAATGTCAAGCGCACATATAAACAGTTTTAAATATTAAAGAAATTAACAAATGTAATTCGACATGGATATTATTGTAATTTACTTTTGTGAATTACAAATGTAAACCGGAGTATTTCATAAAAAGAGGGAAAATAGCTAAATTTGCAGAATAATGAAGAAAAGTTCTCAATATATGATACCTGAAATTAGAATAGAAAACTATAATTATCCTCTACCCGAAAACAGAATAGCCAGATATCCCCTGCCGCAAAGGGATGGATCCAAGCTTCTTGTTTATAAAAATGGTACAGTAACGGAAACAGGTTTCAGGAATATTTCAGAATTGGTACCTGAGAGATCTCTGATGATATTCAATGATACGAAAGTCGTACCTGCCAGACTGCATTTTCAGAGGGAGACAGGTGCTCATATCGAGATCTTCTGTCTTGAACCTGTTTTTCCGGAAGAATATGTCTCCATGTTCTCTGTAACTGACAGATGCAGGTGGAAATGTATTGTCGGCAATGTCAAAAGATGGAAAAACGATACTCTCAAATTATATAATCCGTCAGGAGACCCTTCTGTTGAAGCTGTGGGACTTCGTGCAGATCTGATAGATCGGGATGGAGAAACATCTGTTGTGGAATTTACCTGGACTGATGGTGCTCCATTCTCTAAAGTTCTTGAAACAGCCGGATCCGTACCGATACCGCCCTATCTCAACAGGGATACTGAAGATGTCGATCTTGAGCGTTATCAGACACTGTATGCTCGCTATAGAGGCTCAGTTGCTGCTCCTACCGCAGGCTTGCATTTTACCGAGGAAGTATTGAATGCCTTGAAATCGAGGAATATTGATACGGATACAGTGTGTCTGCATGTTGGAGCCGGAACTTTCCTGCCGGTAAAATCATCCCTCGTCTCAGAACACAATATGCATCGTGAGCCCTTTGTCGTCAGTCTCGGACTGATAGAGAAGCTCATTACCCGTACGGGTAAAGTTACTGCCGTCGGAACAACTTCTGTCAGGACGCTGGAATCTTTATATTATGTGGGAGTCAAATGCATTGAAGAAGGGCGTCCGTCAGATGTCACTCAATGGGAGCCATACAGCAGGGAATATCCTTATTCCTTAGAGGAATCACTTCAAGCGATAGTGCAATACCTCAAGAATAACGGATTGAATGAGTTGAAGATAGGAACACGCATAATCATTGTGCCTGGCTATCGTTTCCGTGTTGTTGATGTGCTGGTTACCAATTTCCATCAACCTCAAAGCACATTGCTGCTGCTGATTTCCGCATTTGTTGACGGAGACTGGAAAAATATTTATGAATATGCGTTGAGAAATGATTTCCGTTTCCTGAGTTATGGCGACAGCTCGATTCTGTTTCGTAGATGACATATAGGTGAATGTTTGAAAATTCTCAATGTTTTGCTACATTTGCAGAATGTACTAAATAACCGACTTATGATTGATTTATCTGAATTCGAAAGCATAAGCCCTTATACAGACGAGGAAGCTGCAGAGGCGTTGAGCAAATTGGCTGAATTCCCGCTTCTTTCTCAGGTTTCCAGGCAGTTCTTTCCGGAAGAGTCTCCTGATTTCCTGAAGAATCTTCTTAAAAGCATAAAGACCATAGATGACTTCCAGATTCTTGTAATGCAGAAGTTCGTCAGATGGGTTATCGAGCATACAGCACGCAATTTCTCATATGACGGAGTGACCAACATAGATCCTGAGAGGAAATTTCTTGCCTTGTCAAACCATAGGGACATAATGCTCGATCCGGCCATTACCCAGCTGATACTTTATACAAACGGTATTCCTATGACTGAGATCGCTGTTGGTGACAACCTTATCTCCAATCAGACCATCGAATGGCTTATCCGTTCAAACAGAATGATCAAGGTGGTCCGCGGAATATCGGCAAGGGAATTGTATCTGTCATCTCAGATGCTTTCAAAGTATATAAGGCTGAACATAACAGAGCAGCGCAGCTCGATATGGCTGGCACAGCGTCAAGGAAGGACAAAGAACGGTTACGACATAACCGAGCAGGGGCTCCTGAAGATGCTTGACATGAGCGGTACTTCTGATTTTCAGACAAATTTTGAGGAACTGAATATCATTCCGATGAGCATCTCGTATGAATATGAGCCGTGCGACATCCTCAAGGCCCGCGAAATGGTCATTTCAAGAAAGCATAAGTATGTCAAGGCTGAGGGTGAAGACTTCAACAGCATCGTAACCGGCATCATGCAGCAGAAGGGCAACATTCATCTCAATATCGGCAAGCCACTTACATCTGATGAGATTGCCGAGGCTGCCAGATGCGATAAGAATGACCGTTATCAGCTCATAAGGCATGCAGTTGATACAAGGGTTATTGAAGGCTATAAGCTCTGGAAGAACAATTATGTGGCATATGACCTTGCCAATCAGTCTTATAAATATTCTCATCTGTATGAACCGGCAGACGTCGAGCAGTTCATTGCCTATATGCAGAAACAACTGGATACCGTCGAGCCTGAAGTCAACAGGGAGGACCTCAGAAGGATATTCCTCGACATTTATGCGAATCCTGTAGTTACGAAGGAACTTCTGGAAAAGGAAAAAAGAGATGGAGTGATACTCCTGTAAAAAAGAATGTCGCCCGGAAACGGGCGACATTCTTTTATGAATCCTGCTTGATGTTGACATCCAATTGCGGGAAAGGGAACTTTATGTCGTGCTTCGGAAGTTCGTTATAGATCTTTTCAAGTATGTCATAATTCACATCCCAGTAGTTCTCCTTCTTTACCCAGGCCTTCATGGTGAACTGTACGCCACTGTCCTTCAGTGCACTTAATGCCACAAAAGGATCGGCAGGAGCTCCTGTTTCTGCAGTGAGTATCCTTTCGTCCCCGGACAGGAAGGTCATCAGAAGTTCCTTGGTCTGCTCGGATGAAGAACCGTATTCCACATCAATGCTCCAGTCAACTCGGCGCATAGTGTTCTGTGAAAAGTTGTTTATGGTATCGTTGGAAAGGATTCCGTTAGGGATTATGATGTTCCTGTTGTCAACTGTAGTAAGTTTGGTGCTTACTATGGTCACTTCTGTCACCGTGCCTTCAAAGCCCTGGGCCTGTATGTAGTCTCCAGCCTTGAATGGCTTGAAGATAAGGAGCATTATACCGCCTGCGAAGTTCTGTACGGTCCCGTTCAGAGCCATACCGATTGCCACACCTCCACCTGCAAGCAACGCTGCAAGTGAAGTGGTGTCGATGCCTAAGGTTCCGACAGTTATGACGATGAGCATTACAGTCAGAGCAATGCTTGTCATACTGTTCACGAATGAGGCGATTGCGGCATCTGTCTTTCTTCTTTCAAAAATGCTTGCAAGAATCTTCTTGATCTTCCTGATCAGCCATGCACCGATGATATAGATCAATATTGCGGCCAGCACTTTCAGTCCGAATGACAAGGCTTTGTCAACAAAATCGGACAGAAGGACTTCCGCCGGAGTATTCTTCATTGTTTCGATGACTTCAGTCACCTTGCTCTCGATCGTGAGAGTGTCGGTTACGGGAGTCTGCAGGAACATTATTCTTCCCATGTCAATTGAGTTTTCAGAACAACTTTTCCACCTCGGCCACTATAGTCTCGGCAGGAAGTGCCGGGTCGAGGACC
Source organism: Bacteroidales bacterium (assembly GCA_017472115.1). The sequence goes on from JAFUQW010000030.1 coordinate 7,478, forward strand.
AGATGTGGCTGTGCATAAACCACGCCACCTTCGGATTTGGCACGTTCCTCGCCACCTCCGGTGATGTTGAGCATGATGACATCGTCTTTCTTGACCACACCGTCTCTTACTGCCTTGTAAAGTGAGCATACCGCTACAGCTGCTGCATTATGTATGTCGATGCCTTCGAGTCTGAGGAATTTCTCCTTCCACTCGTGCAGACCGCAGTTGCATACCTTGAAGATGTCTCCTCCGGCGTCCTCGATCGCATCAAAGAGTCCTCCGGCCAGTGAGTATGGCGGTTTTCTGTTGGAGAGCACCTTGGCGTCGATCTCTGCAGCTGCCGCACGGGCTTCTTCCGGACTCATAGGGACAAGGGCTCTCTGATGGAGTTTCCAGGAGTCGTACATGATGGTGAAAGGTGCATTCTGCGACGGGTACAGTTTCATCTTGTGGTTGCCGAAACGGCCGTCATCAATGAGGCGAAGGTTGTTCTCCCATGCCGCAATTGTGCCTGTACCGCTTCCGATGGCCTGGAAATATGCATCAGGAATCCTGCCAATGACCTCGACTGCCGAGAGCAGTGTCGTGCCCATTCCGTCTCTTCTTGCCACATTCTTTGCTCCGCCTTCAGCTCTGAATCGAGGACTGGTGCATACAGCATCAGACAGTGCGATTGCATCAAAATAGTCCGAACCAGCAGGAGACGCTATGATCTTTACACAATCATTAAGCGGTTTTCTGAACCAGAGAGCATTGATGTTGTCGTATGGAATGGACAGCAGGAGAGGAATGTTGTTGTCCGAACATACTTTCGCAAATGCACGGGCAGTATTACCGGCAGATGCCACTACAAGCACCTTGTCGTTGTCCTCTGGAAGTCTTGCGCACACCGAGTATGCTTCTGTCTCCTTGAAGGAGCATGTTTCCATCTTTGCACCTTTCTCAGGCCAGTAGCCGGAAAAAGTGATATAGAGGTTCTCGAGTCCGAGTTCGGCAGCAAGCTTCTCTGACTTGTAGGTCACGGGAGCACAAGAACCTTTCAGGGTCCTCTTGACAGGAAGCCATTCTGCATATCTGTAGAATCCGTCAAGGTCTTCGCGCGGGGTGAACCTGCTGTTGGCATATTCTGCTCTGATGAGGCCTGGCCTGCTGTCCTCGGGATCGGCAAGAGTCCAGCCTGCATCCTCGAATTTTCTACCGGAGCCTACATTGACAAGTTTGAATTCAGTTGGTTTGAAACTCATGGTATATAGGTTTTAATTGTTTGATTTTTCATTTATGACCTCTGCAATGTCCCTGACAGGTCTGTCGGCATATCGGTTGAATGTACTCAGGCAGAGAGGACATGCTGTCACGATCACTTCCGGGTCTGCCGCAGTCAGGTTTCTGAGGGCATTCTCAGTCAGTGTCCTGCGTCTGTCGAATGTGAGAGTAAGACTTCCCAGGCTACCTCCGCAGCAGATGCTTTCCTTACCGGACTTCTCTGCTTCAACAAGGTTACCGGCCGCCTTCATGACATTTCTCGGAGCCTCATATATATTGCAGCCGCGTCCTAGCTCACACGGATCATGATATACATACTTCATTTCATCTTTTGAGATGCTGATTCTTCCTTCGTTGATGAGTCTCTCTATGTACTCAGTATGATGAAGCACTTCTATTCCTTCAAGCTTATATCTCTCCTTGAATATCTTATAACATATAGGACAGGACAGAAGAAGGATTGAAGCTCCCGATGACATTATGATCTCTCTGTTCTTTTCCACCATCTGTCTTGCCTGATCAAGGCGGCCGGCCATCCACATCGGACGTCCGCAGCAAAGACCTCCGTCCTTATCCATGATTTCATAGTTCACAGAAGCTTTTTTAAGAATAGAAGTCAACGAACGACTGATTGCAGGAGTCAGATTGGTCATACAGCCTTGAAAATACAGAACCTTTTCATTATTAGTCTGTAAAACATTATTGTTTGACTCTGTAACAAAATTGTTAAGGCTGTTTTTGAGACGATTTTCATCAATGTTCGAGTAATCCGGACTTAAATTATAATGTCTTGCGCTCCTTTGTGCAATCCTCATCTTATCGCCTTCGACACCCACCGGACATACTGCTGTACACTTGCCGCAGAGCAGACATTTGTCGCTTATTTCTTCGATTCTCCTTTCGTTATGCCGCTTGATCTGTCTGTTGAGATAGACGGTGGTATCCTTGGTATTTGCCTTGACCGCACTCATCGGACAGGCATCGATGCATACGCCGCAGCTCGGGCATGAATAGACCTCAAGCTTTGCATACCCTTTTCTGGCATTGCGGACCTGCAGACCGGCGTTCCTCATAGGGATGAGCAGTATTTCAGCCGGTATGTGCATATATCTGCTGAAAGGCAGGATACACATGAATACTCCGAGAGCTATTGAATATGCCCACCAGGTAGGCAGCATGTTCATCTGGTCTGCAAAGAAGAAATGCAGGACAGAATTAAGTGATTTGGTCAAGAAGGAGCCACCGCTGATGTCTGCGGTAAAGCCTTCCGCCAATAGTCTGAGCGGGAAGATGCACCAAAGAGCATAGAGGCCGATGAGGTCGGTGAAGCTTGCTCTCGTCGTACGTCTCATGCCGAAGAAGCGGGATCTGACCCTCTTGATGATTGCCAGTATGATTCCGCTCAACACCACGAGAAGCGCGAAGTCCATCAGGAAGAAGAAGAAGGATCCCTTCATCGTACTCTCGGTCACTGCAACGAAATATCGGAAGAATATAGGGTACCATATCTGATGGACTCTTTGAGGAGTATATAGGAATACCTCGATATGGCCGATCACAATCAGCATGAACCAGCCGAAAGCGATGCTGGAGTGCATGTAGCCCAGCAGTTTGTTGCGTTTCCACAGCTTTACATGGAAGAGACAGTCACAGAACCAGTCCCTTATGTTCTTGGCCATGATTTTCGGGTTGATAAGTGACAGGAAGAATGTCTTTCTGTCCTCTGATGAAAGCTGGAGAATCACACGCAGTGCTCCTGCTATGCACCATGTGAGCACGAATATCATTCCTATAAGGAACGGAAGCACGAAATTATTGTAGCCGGAAAGATAAATCTCTCTCATTGTCCGTCCTCCATTTTATATATGCGGCTTATGGAAAGGATAAGATGACGGGTGTTTATGCCTCGAGGGCATACCATCGTGCATTTTCCGCACAGCATACAGTTTTTCATCATTCTGAAGGCATCTGCTTCCTTTCCTCTCTGAAGACAAAGAAGCACTTTTCTGACACTCATTCCCGAGAACGAAGATGCAGGGCAGGTCGCGCTGCATGAGCCGCAGGCCATGCAGCGGGCCGCATCGGGCTCGATGCGGCAGAGCTCGTCGAATCGAGCTCGTCCGACCGTATCCAAGTTGATGGTGGAACTCGGAGAGATTCTGAATCCGAACATATTCATCTTTCGCTTCCTGTTATCTGTGAATGTATCTCAAGTACTGCAGACCGTGCTTCTGCCAATGTTTCCGGAACTGTCTTGGGACCTGTGCATGCACCGGCATAGAAGATGCCTTTCTTCGGAGATGATGTGATGTGGAATACATTGTCACTGCTTTGCAGGAAACCGTCTGAATCGATAGGAAGAGCAAGCATTCCGGCAGTCTTTGTGCTGTCAGGATTGCAGACCATTCCGGACATGAGCACAAGAAGGTCGAGCGTTACCTTAATAGGCTTGCCGAGAAGCGTATCCTCTGCCTTGACAATGACTTTTCCTTCGATGTCTTCACTGACTTCAGAAACTCTTCCTCTGATGAAGTGTATTCCGTAGTCACGTTGAGCCTTGGTGTAGAAATCCTCGAACTTCTTGCCGAAAAGCCTTAGGTCCATATAGAAACAGTAAATGCTGGCATGAGGATACTTTTCCTTGAGCTCGATGGCCTGCTTTATGGCTGTGATGCAGCAGACTTTCGAACATTGCGTATTACGCGCCTTTTCATCACGTGATCCTACACAGTGGACGAAACCTATGGATTCCATCCGGGAATTATTTATTCTGTCATCATCGCCTGTATTGAACCAGTTCTCAAGGTCTGCATTTGTGATTACCTGGTCATACACGCCGTAGCCGTATTCTTCCTTCTTCTCTGCTTCAAAGAGTCTGAATCCAGTGGTGATGAGAATATGCTTTGTGTTGATGGAAATACCGTTGGAAAGCATGATGTTGTAGCTTTCCTTCAGTCTGTTTATGAATGATATTTCTGTATTCAGGAAGATGTTGGCATCCTTGCATCCGGCTATGAGTCCGCTGACGAGATCCTGAGCCGGTGTCATGTCAGGAAAAAGCCTGTTCCAGCGTGCGACATGACCACCGAGCCTGTCGCCTTTCTCGATTATTATCGGAGAATATCCCAGCTTAAGTAGCTGGGAGGCGGCTTCCATGCCTGCAATTCCTCCTCCTATGATTACGATTATCTCTTTCATAGCCTAAAAGCATTTAAGGTTGGTGGGAAGGCCGGGACGAAGGATGTCCTTCTTATCCAGTCCTTTGTATTTGTCCTCAGGTGAGTATTCAATGCCTATCTTGTCGAGCAGCGGCTCGACAGCTACCTGATGAAGCTGCAGTCCGAGATCCCAAGGATCATATCCAAGAACAAGTCCGGCAACCTCTTCGTAAGTGAATACAGGAATTCCGAAACCGTCGGCTCCGTATGTCTTACCCTCGGTCTCGGCGATCACGTATTGCCATCTGTCAAGAAAATACGGACATCCCGGACAATTGGTGATTATCATATCCGGCTTGTAAGGTTCCATCGATTCGAACTTCTTGTATGTATTTGACAATGAATATCCACGATTGGCTTTTACATGGTACTGTCTGAATCCGTAGCCGCAGCAGTGTCGTCGCTCCGGATAATCAATCACATTGCCACCCCACGATTCTATCATTCCTGCAAGTACATATGGATATTCTGCACCTCCGACTCCTTTGGAAGGGAACATCTTCGCATAATGGCAGCCGATATGCTCCACGACTCTGAGCGGCTCTCCTGTATTCTTGTTTATCAGATGGAATTTTGCTTTTTCTGCTATTTCGTTGCGGAACTTGTAAATCAGGTCGCTGGAGTGTGCGAGGTATTTTGGCTTCCTGAATTCCTTCCTGCATGCCTTCCATAGCATTTCGCGGATGCGTGTTTCAAGTTCCGGAAATTCATGCCATGTCTCAAGGATCTCGCTATAATTTCCGAATGAAGTGATGCATGAAGCCACATAGTTTTCATATCCGGCTTCAGTCATAAGTGCGAACTGTCTGGCCACTATGGTCATGGCTGTCTCCTGCGGAATAGTGTCGCAGTGGTATGCAATGCCTCCGCATGTTGTGTGGTGCTCTGTCTCATAGAAGTCCTTGCCGAGCACATCCCTGCATATCTCCATGAACATCCTCTCGGATCCGGGGAAGAAGTTCTGTCTGATGCAGCTTCTGACATAGAACCAGTGATCATCAGGAATTTCCTTCTGATAATCACTCCATATTTTCTGTTTGCCTTGGTATATCATGTCTTGTCTTATTCGTTGTTGAAATGTCCTTCCGAACAATGCTCGAATGTGTGTCGGAAATATTCTTCCATAGACATGCCCATTTCACGGGCTTTTTCTCTGGAATGTCTCTCAACGGTTTCCATCCTTTCAGTACCGCCTGTCACATCGAAGATGCTTTTGAGTTCGTCAAGTGACTCTTTCGGAATCTTTCTCAGGATGCCGGGACCATTTCCTTTGAAATTGCCTCCGAGACGTGCGTAGCTGTCTTCATAGTGCTCCGTGTGCCATTTCCATACAGGGCCTGACTCGACGTGATCCTCCCATCTGAATGTATCCGGATAAATGCAGTAGCCGTAATTGAGGATATTGTCCGTCATTATCTTTGTCAGCGGATAAAGCTGCCGTCCCTTTTCGGATTCTGTGAAGTATCCCAGCTTGGCAGAGAGATTTCTCAGGGCCATGATGACCAGTCCCGGACCGTTCTTCCGAGGGCAGCGGGTCAGGCAGGACATGCATTCTCCGCAATACCATATCGTATCGCTTTTAAGAAGCTTTTCGATTTCTTCGTCATTGCCACGCTGGACTGTATCAACGATTTTCCTCGGATCATACCTGTAGAATTCGGCTGCCGGGCATATTGCCGTACATGTGCCGCAGTTGATGCAGGTCTTGAGTCCTTCCTTGACGCGATAATCCTCGCGAAGCATGTCATACAGTTTTCCCATATCTGTTAAAGATTAGAGATAAGATACCACATGTAGCAGAATTCAATCATGAGCAGTATTACTCCTTCGGCTCTGTCAAGTTGCTTTTTCTTGAAGAATATGGCACTGAGGAAGATGAACACGCTGCTGAGAAGGATTGTGCCGAGATCGACTGTGGTCATGCCGGTGAATGACAGAGGGTTGATCAGAGAGGCTCCTCCCAGAATAAGGAGTATGTTCGAAATGTTGGAACCGAGGATGTTTCCGAGGGCAAGCTGACCTCGGCCTTTAAAAGCGGCAACCGCGCATGTAGCCAGCTCAGGCATCGATGTCCCTGCTGCCATGACAGTTATGGCAATGAATTTGTCGGAAACTCCGAACATCCTGGCGAGTTCGGTAGCTGAATTGACGAAAAGTTTACCTCCGATGATGAGTCCTGCAAGGCCCCCGACTATCATAAGAATCGATACCGGCATGCTGAGCACCTTGATGCCGCCTTCCTCATCCTGATCCGGAGTGTCTGACTTGAACGAACTGTAAAGGTACCATGCGAAGATGGCAAGGAGTATGATACCGTCGATTCTGCTGAGCTTGTCCTCTCCGTATCCGAATATCGTGTAGTTCATTCCTAAAAGAATCAGAAGGAGTGTCACACCTATATTAAGAGGAATGTCCTTTTTCAGATTGCTTTTCGTGATTGTAATGGGGGCGATCAATGCAGTGATTCCCAGGATTGCAACGACATTGAATATATTTGATCCGACGATATTGCCGATGGCCATGTCGGCCTTGCCTTGGAAGGATGACATGAAGCTGACAACCATCTCAGGTGTAGATGTGCCGATGCCTACAATTGTCAGTCCTATGACGAATTCGCTGATGCCGAATCTTTTGGCAACGCTTGAAGAGCCGTCAACAAGGTAATTGGCCCCGAGAAGAATGAGCAGGAGACCTGCAAGAAGGATAAGTATCTGTATTGTCATGGTTTGGTTTTAATAGCTTATTAAATTATAGCTTAACTCAGCAAAGTTATTAAAAAAATATCGAAAATCGTTATATTTGTTGGTTGTAGCCAATCAGTAAAATATCATGAAAAGCCTTATTTCCGTAATATCTGCAATGCTGGTATCTGTCTCAGCATTCTGTACCGATTCATTATCAGTGTTTTATCGAATCCGTCTCGATGGCGACATAGATGCGGCGGCTCAAAGGCTGGTAGTGCTCGGACTCGAAAAGGCAGAGGAAGCAGATGCGGATTACGTCATGCTTGACCTTGATACATACGGAGGTGCAGTAAATGCAGCCGACAGCATCAGGACAGCCATCCTCCGCTATGAAAAGCCGGTCATCGTATATGTCAACATGCAGGCGGCGTCTGCCGGTGCATTGATCAGCATTGCCTGTGATTCGATATACATGAGGACAGGAAGCTCTATCGGAGCAGCTACCGTGGTAGATCAGTCAGGTGGGGTGATGCCGGACAAATACCAGTCTTTCATGCGGGGAATGATGCGTTCGACAGCGCAGGCAACCGGACGTGATCCTGAGATTGCCGAGGCTATGGTCGATACCGCAGATGTGCTGAGTCTTACTCCTGAAGAGGCTGTCAGGGTAGGCTATTGTGACGGCATCTATGATACGGAAGTTGAAGTTGCACATGCAGTCATTGGAGATAATAGCTTTATCATCAAGAATATGGAGGATGATCTTACTTGGCTTGACAGACTTATTCAGATTCTTCTGAATCCACTTCTTCGATCAATATTCATGATGATGATCATCGGTGGTATATTCGTAGAAATCCGCACTCCGGGTATTGGACTTCCTCTTCTGACTGCTGTTGTCGGTGCTCTTCTCTATTTTGCCCCGGCTTATCTTGGACATCTTGTATCATATTGGGAAATCCTTCTGTTCGTCGCCGGACTTATACTTATAGGTGTCGAGATCTTTGTCCTGCCTGGTTTCGGCGTATGCGGAGTTACCGGAATAATTGCAGTTGTCGTTTCCCTGGCTTTTGCGATGGTTGACAATGCAGATCTTTTCCACTGGGACGGAAGTCTCAACCTCCAGCCTGTAATCATGCCCCTGGGTATAGTCATCCTATCTGCATCCGCCGCCATATTCGGTTCGGTCTGGCTGGTCAGGAAGCTCTATCCGACACGCACTTTCGACCATGTGGCACTCCGTCAGTCGCTTACAGCTGAAGAAGGCTTTACCGGAGTCGTTTCCGGCCTGGAAGGTCTTGTAGGTGAGCCTGTCGTGGTGTTTACGGACATGCGCCCGTCGGGAAAGGTTAAGACCACGGACGGACGAATATTGGAAGCTGTATTGAAATTCGGCGGTTATGCCGAGAAGGGAGAAACCCTGAAAGTCCTGTCTGCCGAGCAGGGCCGCCTCTATTGTGACAGACTCAAGTAGGAAGCCCTTGTGGGTTTAAAGCGCCTTGCGCTTTAAACTCACTACATTTTCCACATGGTGGGTATGCGGGAACATATCGACAGGACGCACAGCAGTGATTTCATAATCTCTGCAGAGGATTTCAAGGTCGCGTGCCTGTGAAGCAGGGTTGCAGCTTACATATACCATTCTGTCCGGTGCCGCGTTCAGGATCACCTGTGCAACGTCAGGATGGATACCGGCTCTCGGTGGATCGAGGATGATTACGTCCGGACGTCCATGCTCTTCAACGAATGCATCCGTCAATATATCCTTCATGTCACCAGCAAAGAATTCGCAGTTGGTTATGCCGTTGTTGTCAGCGTTGATCTTCGCATCCTCGATAGCCTCAGGTACATATTCGATACCTATAACTTTGGAGGCCTGACGGGACACGAACTGTGCGATGGTACCGGTACCTGTATAGAGGTCATAAACCACCTCGGAACCTGTAAGGGCAGCATATTCGCGTGCAACGCTATAAAGCTTGTAAGCCTGTCTTGTATTTGTCTGATAGAAAGACTTAGGGCCGATCTTGAACTTCAGTCCTTCCATGTATTCATAAATGGCATCTTCTCCCTTGAAAAGCATGCATTCCTGGTCGGAAATCGAGTCATTAGGCTTTCCGTTTATCACATAATAGAGTGACGTGATCTGCGGGAATGCCTCAGCGACTGCATTCAAAAGGGAGATGCGGGCCTGTGCATCTTCATGGTAGAAGCATACGATGAGCATGACATTGCCTGCCTCTGTCGTTCTGATGAACATATTGCGGAGAAAACCAGAGTGCTCGCGTATATTGAAGAAACTCAGGTCGTGCTCGAGAGCATAGTTCCTGATGAAAAGCCTGATCTCGTTGGAAGGGTAGGGCTGGAGGTAGCAGTGCTCAATGTCAAGCACCTTATCGAAGAACCGTCCTACATGGAATCCCAGTCCGAGTTTCTCCTTATCAGAGAGTGCTTCTGCATCTTCGTTTTCAAAGATCCATCTTCTCTGGGAAAAAGTGAATTCAAGTTTGTTGCGATAGTATGTCGTGTCGTCAGAAGGAACGATAGGGGAGATTTCCGGAACGTCCAGATGTCCGATCCTTACGAGCTGGTCATATACCTGCTGCTGCTTGGCCTGAAGCTGCATATCATACGGGAGCGGCTGCCATTTGCATCCGCCGCAGATTCCGAAATGCTTGCAGAATGGCTCCAGACGGTGCTCGGAAGGCCTTACCATGCGAAGAATGAATCCTTCCATATAGTTCTTCTTCTTCTTGGTCACCTTTACATCTACAACATCCCCAGGCACAGCAAATTGCACGAACAGTACAGTTCCGTCAATCCTTGCCAATGCCTTGCCTTCAGCAGCAACAGCCTCTATTGTGACATTCTCTAAAATTATGTCCTGTTTTTTTCTTGCCATAATAAAAGTTTTCTCGACTTCGCTCGAAACGACAGAGCGTTTATAAAAAATCAGCCCCGAAAAATTCGGGGCTGCAAAATTACTGAATTTCCTGTAAATTAAGAAATCTTGACTCTGCACTTATAAAGATTCTGGGAAATGTTGATCATGAAGTCACCCATCTTCTCGAGTTCAGAGATAATATCCATGTAATAAACACTTGTGTGATAATTCTTGGTGTTGTTCTCGATTCCTTCGATCTCTTCTTCGCGGAGATTGTTTCTGAGGGTGTTGATGCGGTCCTCTGCATCGTATGCGTTAGAAATCTCGGTAAGGGTAGAATCAATATAAGAGTTAAGATTCTCGATCATCACATCGTATGCCTGATCCACAACATCCACCATTGCGTTGAGTTTCTTGATGTTGTCTGCATCGAAGGTCTTCTTGTGGATGTTTCTGCGTGAAAGGATACGGCTGATTGCTTCACCGGAATCGCCGAGTGACTCAAGCTCACCGATGATCTTGTACATGGCCTTTACCTGTCTTGATGTGTTTTCGCTGAGCTCTTCAGATGAAACGGCATTGAGGAATGTAGCGATCTCGAATTCGATCCGGTCAGATATTTCCTCATATTTCACGAGCTTTCCACGCAGTTCTTCAAACTTGTCAGGATCAGTCTCGTTGATTGCTGCACGTGCATATCCGAGGCCGTTCTTTGAAATCCTTGCGAAATGTACGATTTCTTTGACTGCCTGGTCGATGGCAAGTTCCGGTGTGGCGAGCGGGCCGGCTTCGATGTATTTGAGTCTGAAAGCGTCCTCCTCTTTGTTTACAGGAGCCTTGATGAGGAATATGACTGCCTTCTCGATAAGTCCTGTGAACCAGACGAGCACACATGTGTTGATTACATTGAAGAGGGTATGGAGCATAGACAGACCATAGAGTGCTGCAGTGCCGTCTGCACCGTCAGGATCCGCAACGGCAAATCCTTCTGCTGCAGGATTCGGAAGGCCGAAAAGTTCGATTATCTTTCCTACAAGTCCGAGGAATGGCTTGTAGAAGATCAGGGCCCAGATCACGCCGAAGAGATTGAATATGGTGTGGGATAGGGCAGTGCGCTTTGCTGCGGTATTACCCACGGACGCAGCGATGTTTGCCGTGATGGTAGTACCTATGTTTTCTCCGAGAACCATTGCGCAGGCCATGTTGAAAGGAATCCATCCCATGCTGAGCATGATGAGAGTGATGGCCATTGTCGCTGATGACGACTGGAGTACCAGAGTGAGGATTGTACCGAATCCGAGGAAGATGAGTACTGACCAGAAACCGTATCCGGACCATTGTCTTACGAATTCGAGAACCTCAGGAGTCTGCTTCAGATCAGGAACAGATTCCTTCATGAAAGAAAGACCGAGGAAGAGTAGGGAGAATCCTACGATGAGTTCCCCGATGTTCCTTCTCTGTCCTTTCTTTGAATTAGAGAAAAGAAATCCTAAAAGCATGAGCGGAACAGCAAGAATGGATATGTCTGCCTTGAATCCGAGAAGAGATACCATCCATGCGGTCACTGTGGTACCGATGTTCGCTCCCATTATCACTCCGATTGCCTGTACAAGAGTGAGGAGACCGGCGTTCACGAAGCTGACGACCATGACTGTTGTCGCAGATGAGGACTGGATGAGGGCGGTGATTCCCAGACCTGTCATTACTCGCTTGAAGGGATTTGATGTCATTGAAGAGAGGAATCCTCTGAGCTTGTCACCGGCAGCTTTCTGAAGGCCGGAACTCATGAGGTTCATTCCATAGAGGAACATTCCTAACGCTCCGAAGAGCGTAAAAATCTGTAAGATACCCATATGTGTTGTAAATTTTCGAAAAAATCGCTCAAAATTAGTCAAATTTCTCAGTTTTGACAAGATTTTCTAATCACTCATCAAATTTTTATAAAACCTCTACATTTCCTCTGTTTGCAGGGGAAACGTACTCTTTTATATAGTAAGTTAACATAATGTAAATTGTATAACCGATTTTTCAGGAAGGGGAGACACTGTAAAAAGAGATAAACAAGCATTAATGTTAACCATAAATTGAAAAAGAAATGAGAACTTTTTACATCGTGATTACGTGGAGACGTATTTTATTTAAGAAACTGATAATCAGCGTTAAATTTACTGTTACGCTCTGATATAAGTTATTGATAATTAGGCACAAGTTCCTATTTAAATCAGGTTCCTATAATAATCGAAATAGGAACCTTCTTGTTTATATTATGTTAACTATGCGGTATTGAAATGTTAACTTGCGTCAGTTTAAGTAGCTGATAATCCGTTATTTAATCAAATCTGTAAGCGTTGCTGGCTTTTTCCATTTATGTGGCATATGCAGCAACCAGAACCTCAAAACACAATAATAAGACCGACTTAAAGTTCCAATTTATCGGTCTTTTCTACACGTCCCGCTTCCTATACTCAGTCGGAGTCATGCCTGTTTCCCTTTTGAAGAATCGGCAAAAGTACGGGCTATTGGGA
>JAFUQW010000031.1 GCA_017472115.1 Bacteroidales bacterium
ACGCAAAAGTGGATTGTCTTTTGGTTGAATAAAATGCCTTTTTGTCATAAAAGGCAGATTTCGAAATACTTGCATATGAAAAAATCATTACCTAACTTTGTACGAAATGTTGATTAAAAAATCCTTAATCTTGAAGTTTAGTCAATAGTGTAGTGTTCTACAGTATCAATATTTATGTTTAACTAATTCAAATGCTTATGAAAAAAATCAAGCTTTTTTTCACAGCCATCATGGTGCTGGTGACAGCTGCTCTTGCTTCAGCTCAGAGCCTCACAGTCACAGGAACTGTATTTGATGCAGACAGCGGAGACCCTATTCCGTTTGCATCCATAAGAGTCAACGGTACCATGATCGGAGCGGCAGCCGGTGCGGATGGTTCGTATTCTATCACCGTACCTTCAGGCAATTCCGTGCTCATCTTCAGCTTCGTGGGCTACAAGACCACAGAAGTTGCGGTAGAAGGCCGTGCAGTCATTGACTGCGAACTCGCTCCGGATGCAACTGCACTCGATGATGTGGTGGTTGTGGCTTACGGTTCGGCTAAAAGAGAAGCCGTTACCGGTTCGGTTACATCAGTGAAGGGAGAAGGTCTCGCATCAACTCCTGTGACATCTGTTGACAAGGCCCTCTCGGGTAAGCTCGCAGGTGTGCAGATTACAGCTGTTTCAGGACAGCCGGGTGCACAGTCTCAGATCCGTATCCGCGGTAACTCGTCGATCAATGCTTCAAACGCACCTCTTTGGGTGGTTGACGGTATTCCTGTCATCGCAGACGGTACAAGTGAGATGACCAACATTTCCAACGGTATCGCAACAATCAACCCTAACGATATCGAGTCGATCACAGTCCTCAAGGACGCTGCTGCAGCTGCCGTTTATGGTTCGCGTGCTGCAAACGGTGTCATCCTCGTCACAACAAAGAGCGGTAAGGCAGGCAAGGCTCAGTTCGACGCGCGTGCGAAGTATGGTATTTCATGGCTTCAGAGCGACAGCGGTTTCAGAATGATGACAGGTGAGGAGCTTCTCGGCTATCAGAGAGATGCAGCCATCAACGCAGGTCACGATCCTGACAATCCTGCATCACCATATTACCGTCCGATGTCTCTCCTTTCAGGCGAGCTCACAAACTGGATGGCCCACCTTACCCGTCCGGGACAGATGCAGGAGTATGAGATCAGTGCAAGAGGCGGTAACAGCCGTGGAACATATTTCTCATCTCTCTCTTACCACAAGAACGAAGGTGTTTACTACGGAATCGACTACTCTCGTTTCCAGGCTCGTGTAAACGCTGACTACAAGCTTCTCGACAACCTCGAGACAGGTGTACGCGTGAATGTTTCATACACAGACCAGAACGACGTTCCTATGCAGTCGCTCTATTATGCCAATGCCGCGTGGACAGGTCTGACGATGCTTCCATGGATTCCTAAATACGACGAGAACGGAAATCACAATGTGAACATTCCTTCAAACTCTTATACCAACCCTCGTGCAACTGCAGAGTATGATGACCAGTGGTCAAAGTCATATAAGTTCCAGGGTACCATGTTCCTACGTTGGGAGCCTGTGAAGCACCTCGTGATCGAGACAAGGAACTCTGCCGAGGCTGCCTTCACTCAGGACCGTCGTTACTGGAATCCGCTTTCTGACGGTTCACCTGGCGGATCGGAGGCTACTCTCCAGGCTACGAAGAGCCAGTATGTCAACCTCACCACATCAAATACGATCAACTATTCCAACGTGTTCGGAGGTTACCACTCTCTCCGCGTTCTCGCAGGACAGGAGGCGACATCATACAAGTATCAGTACTCATATGTATATGCTCCGGGCGTTGACCCTCAGATCCCTTATCAGAACACAGCTCCTCAGGCAAATGTGGAGTCAGAGGTAGGTTTCGAGAACGAGGCAATGCTCTCATTCTTCGGAATCGCGGACTACAACTATGACAACCGTTACTTTGTCCAGGCTACAGTCCGTGAGGACGGATCTTCACTCTTCGGTTCGAAGAACAAGTGGGGTCTCTTCTGGTCGGCTTCTGCTTCATGGAACATCAGCAACGAGAAGTGGCTGGACAGCACTGATTCATGGCTTGACCTTCTCAAGGTACGTGCAAGCTACGGTCTCAACGGTAACAACGGTATCGATCCTTACAAGGCATATGGTGTGTATGCAACCACTCAGTATAACGGTGGTGTCGGCATGCGACCAAACACTCCTGCAAATGACTACCTCTCATGGGAGAAGAACTCTACCTGGAACGTAGGTCTCGATTTCGGTTTCCTCGGCAACAGACTTCGTGGTAACTTCGATGTATATGAGCGTACGACCAGGGACATGCTCCTCGATGTGAAGGTTCCTCAGACAACAGGTTTCAGCACCAACTTCATGAACGCCGGTTCGATGAAGAACACAGGTGTCGAGTTCCAGTTGGATGCAGACCTCGTGTCAACAAAGGATGTCCTCTGGACATTCGGATTCAACATCGCTCACAACAGGACCGAAATCCTCGACCTTGCTGTCGATCCTGATGACAAAGGTCTTGAGAAGATCGAGGCAGGAAGCTTCATTCATTATGTTGTAGGAAGGTCTATGTTCAGCTACTATCTCGCTGACTATTATGGAGTCAACCCATCTAACGGTGAGGCTCTCTGGGTGACAGAGGACGGTACTCTTACCAACAACTACAGCAAGGCGCGCAAGTACTATGCAGGTTCACCTGAGCCTAAGCTCATCGGTGGCTTCAACACCACTTTCGCATGGAAGGGCCTTTCAGTAAGTGCATTCTTCGAGTACAAGGTGGGCAATCATGTGCTTCTTCTCAACGAACAGTCTTACCTCAACTCTGACGGTGCCGAGATGCAGATGAACCAGATGGCCTCATCACTCAACTACTGGAAGAAGCCGGGTGATGTGGGTGTGAACCCTAAGCCTGTTGCAGGTAACTCATCAAATTCCGACAATGCGCTCAGCGACAGATGGCTCGAGAGGGGCGACTATCTCAGAATCAAGGACGTGACCATCTCTTACTCACTTCCTCAGACAGCCCTCCAGAAGATTCATGTCAAGGGTCTCAGATTCTTTGTCAGCGGTCTCAACCTCTACTGCTTCAACGATGTGAATTACTGGGATCCTGAAATGGGTGTGACCGGTACCGGAGCAGGTAACTATCCTTTGACAAAGTCATTCGTCGGCGGTATTGAATTATCATTCTAAAAGACTACGAGTATGAAAAAATATATAGTAATAGCATTTGTGGCTCTTGCGGCTTTCACCGGATGTAAGGATTTCCTCGTCGAGGATCCTGTCCTGTCGCAGAGTAATGAGCTTACACTCAGTACATACGACGGTCTCGACAAGGCCGTGGCCGGTGCTTACTCTCCTTTGGCTTCAAGCAGTTGGTATGGAGCGGATTTCATCATCCGCAATGAACTCAAGACTTCTAACGGAAAGAAGTGGATCGGCTCTACATACGATTCGGGCCGTTGCAACGACCTCTATAACCTTAACTACGACCCGAACAACACATCAGGCCTTTGGGAATACGCATATTATGTGATCTCAGCAGTGAACAATGTGATGTCTAATCTCGAAGGTAAGGAAACGCCGGATGTTACAGCACAGGATCTCAACAACCTCAAGGCTGAGTGCCTTTTCCTCCGTGCTCTTTCTCACTTCGACCTCGTGAGGACTTATGCACAGCCTTACTGCTTCACAGCAGATGCTTCTCACCCCGGTGTTCCTGTGGTTCTCGTTACAGACCCTGCAGGAAAGCCTGCAAGAAACACTGTAGCAGAGGTTTACGCTCAGATTGTTGCTGACCTTCTTGAGGCAGAGCAGATCATCGATCCTGCATACGTGCGAAGCGGTGTTACCGACGCCAAGGCAGTAGTGACTCTCGAGGCTGTCCAGGCTCTTCTCAGCCGTGTATATCTCTATTGTGAGCAGTGGCAGAACTCTGCCGACTACGCTGCGAAGGTAATCGCCAGCGGAAAGTTCACTCTCTGGACTGCTGACGAGGTTGAGGATGCTGCATGCTATGCGGTTGACGTTCCTACAGGCGGTGAGGTGATCTTCGAGGTTTACGGAAGCAAGTCAAACTCTTTTGATGCTTATCGTGACGGTCTTTCGCCAATGTGCGGCCCTGACGGTTATGGTGATGCAGGTGCATCGACGGACCTCAAGAACATGTACGAGGAGTCTGACGTGCGCGGTACCCTCTTCCAGGAGAAGGACGGCGTTCTCTGGACTGCCAAGTATATCGGTAAGGGTATTGCTACACCTGACCTTACAAACACTATCATCATCCGTCTTTCCGAGATGTACCTCAACATCGCTGAGGCAGTTCTCAACGGTGCAACCGGTCATGACGGTGTGGCTGCTCTCAAGGCTGTCGCTGACAGCAGGGGTGCAACTCCTCAGACCGTGACTTCAGAGGGTGTGTTCACCGAGAGACACAAGGAGCTTGCATGGGAAGGACACCTCTGGTTCGACCTTGCACGTACCAAGAGAAACATGACCCGTACAGACTTCGTGGGTGATGCTTCAGCTAAGGATCTCGAGTGGGGCAACTACAAGTGGGCAATGCCTATTCCGCTTCGTGAGTTCGGCGTGAACATCAATCTCGTGCAGAATGAAGGTTATTCTAATTAATGTAAGGAGGACGATTTATGAAGAATATATTCAAGATATTTGCATTCGCTGTTGCGCTTTCTGCAGTTTTCTCTTGCAGCAGGCTCAATGAGACTCCTGTTTTCGAGGACAGCATGTCGTTCGTCGCTTTCGATGTGACTTCAGTCATAGTGAACGAGAATGCCGGTTCCGTAAGCATTCCGGTCACCATCGCTTCTATCGACCCTAAGGCTGTCACTGTGGCTTACACTGTAACAGACGATACTGCCAAGGCCGGTGTCAACTTCAATCTCAACGATCCTTCCGCCGTGCTGGCATTTGACGGTCAGACACGTACGATGAATCTTGTGATCGACATTGTCAACCTTGCAGGAGAATATACCGGAGACCTTTCGTTCTCGCTGGCACTCGTTGCACCGGGCAATCTCGCACTTGGAGCGAACTCCACATGTACTGTGAAGATTTCCGACCTCGATCATCCTTTGGCAGACATTCTCGGCACCTACAGTGTCAAGGCGGAAGACTTTGCTCAGGGCCCTGTGAACTGGACAATGACCATTTCGAAGGATCCTAAGGATGTCAATGTCGTATGGATCGACTATGTCTGCCCACTTGCAATGCAGGGAAGCATGGCGGTTTACGCTAACGTTTCCGAGGATCACAAGACAATCAGCATCCCATGCGGTCAGGAAGTGGAGGACGGACTTACATTCGTGGAATACACATACGACAACGGACACTACGCCACTTCTTCGGGTTCGGTTGATATGGTTTCCGTTACTCCGGGAGTATTCACCACAACCCAGGGTATCGGTATGATCGAAGGCAACTCGCTTTATGCCGGCGGAGTTCTTATCCAGGGTACAACTGTATGGACTAAAAACTAATTGATGTATGAAAAGAATATTTGCTTATATAACAATGTTGACACTGGCCGTTGCATGTGAAACCATGTACGGTCCGGTGGAGACGCCGGTTGCACCTGACAGTGCTGCCGGTGTTGAGATCACTGTTGCCGATGTGACTGACGACTCTTTCACAGTGACAATCACACCTGCAGGTGAGGCTTCATATTATTCTTGGCTCATCGATGAGGCTTCTGCTGCTGAAGAGCTCGATGCCGAGACTCTTTATGCTGTAGGTTATGAAAGTATCGGCCAGGGTACAGTCAAGTGGACTGCAGAGGATCCTTCTGTCACTTTCACAGTAGAAGGTCTCGCCCCTAACACTGATTATCAGATTTATGCGGTTGCAGGCAGCAAGATGGGTATCGCCGGTGCTGTCGTGAACAAGAGCGTAAAGACGACTGATACTGTCGCTCCGGACTATGAGGCTTACGAGACTGAAGCACATCAGGTCGTGTTCACATTCTCTGAGGCTGTTACCCGTAAGGCAGAGAACGGTGCGATCAAGGTACCTTACTATGCATACTATTCAGCAGAATTCCAGACCACAGCTGCGGCAGCAGGCGAGGTGACTGTTCCTGAGGATTCTATCCTCGTTGCAGGCAATCAGGCTCTCATCTCAGTTCCTGATCTTCCTACAGGATGCTACTGGACAATCTCTATTCCTGAAGGTGCATTCCTTGACGCGGTAGGTCAGAAACTCCCTGCATATGCAAGTGCTTTCGAGATGGCTGAGGGTCAGAGCGGTCCCGCTCCTGCTCCTACAGGATTCTATGGCGAGGTTGACTATGTAGAGCTTCCTATGCTCGGCGGACTTGAACTTGAGAGCTTCTCGGATTGGACAGAGCTGTTCGTGATTCCTGTTGAATCAGAATATGCTATTGCCGGCATGAGCTCGAAGAAATTCCTAACAGTGAAATATGAGACTCCGAATAAGGTCATCGAGCACACACTCACCCCGGGCGTTCATTATGCGGTTACTGCACTTGGTTTCGCAGTAGCTCTTCCTGAGCAGCCTGCATACGGTGCAGATGTTACCATCAGTGTTCCTGCAGGCGCTCTCTATGACGTGTTCGGAAACGACTGCGAGGCTTGGGAGGCTACTTTCATCCACTCATTCGGATATACTCTCGATGATGTCATCGGAACATATGCAGGTGAGGCGGAAAGCTATTTCAACGGACCTACGGCTCTTGCCATCACAGTAGCGGAAAGTGACGATCCTGAGAAGGGCGCGGTAATGCTTACCGGTACATATATGGGGCTTCCATGTCAGTCTCCTATCTATGGTGATTTTGATACCGACAGCGGTCTGCTCAGACTCTATGACTGGCAGTGTTTCTTCACTAACTCTACATTGGGAGATGTTTATTTCGCCATCAGTGGAGCCGATTATGTTGATCTGAAAGTCCCTCAGAGCGGTGTGATCACTTCACCATCTGAATGGTTCGGTGCTTATCTTGAATCACAGAATGGCTGGGTTGACATTTTTACCGACTGCACCCTGGTGCGTCAGGCGGAGGAAGAGGCAGCTCCTGCAGCAGCTTCAGTGCCTGAACTGACTGTGCGCTCTTTCGGAAGAGCTCTTTAATGTCTTAATATCAAAGGGACGGGCGGTGAAACGCCCCTCCCTTTCCAATACACATAGCAGGAAACACTATGAGACGTGTCATATTTGCAGTTTTTGTGCTGATTCTGTCTCTTGATGACCTATCAGCCCAGACCCACAAGCCGACAACTTCGTGGCCTTATCTATATGCCGATTTCCGGCAGGGTGAACTCAAGAAGAATGTCGGAGCTCCTATAGAAGGCACATACAATATCCATATCCATCTGGGAACCCTTCATTTCATAGAGGACGGCATGATCCGCGAAGCCTTGTCAACTGAAGTCTTTTCCGTAAAGATCGGTATGGATTATTATGCAAATGTAGGAGGTACCATGATGAAGGTGCTTTCAAGATCGGATAACGGTTTTGTCGCGCAGGAGGTTCTTGTTGATATGGCTGCCTTGAATTCAACCGGAGGTGCGTACGGGTCTTCATCCAATTCAATCGCGACACAGGCTCTTTCCTCTATGGAGGGAATCGGAGGAACCCGCTCCAACATGAATCACATGGAACTGAAGAATTCAAAGGATGAAGGACAGATTCTGCCTGTGAAGGAAAAAACATATCTTGTGTTCCCGGGAATGGTTGTCTATGCCGCCAAGAAGGATGTCATGGAAATTGACGGCATCGACAGAAAGGCAGTAAGCGCCTTCATCAAGGAAAACAAGATCAGATGGAAGGACCCGCAGTCGCTGCAGGTCCTGATGGACTATTTATCTTCAATCTTGTAAGTCATGAGGAAACTGTCAGTTGTAATTTCCGTTCTGCTTCTGTCAGCAGGATGTATGCAGACCATAGAGGATGATATCCCTGAGTTGGTGGAGCCTGTTCAGGCCATCGTGCCGGGAGAAGCCATCGTGCTCTTCTCGGAGGGGATGATGGAACTTGTCGAGCCTGATCTGGCCGCAGGGAATATAGTCACAAAATCTTCGGAACTGAATGACATCCGGACTTATCTCGGCATCACTTCCATGAAGAGAATCTTTCCTCATGCCGGCCGTTTCGAGGCCAGGACAAGGGCAGAGGGCCTTCACAGATGGTATAGGGTTTCATACGACCCGTCCATGCCTGTGACCAAGGCTTCAGAAGGACTTGCTTCCATCGACGGAATCGAGATTGTCGAGCCGGTAAGGAATGTCTGCAATACAGCGGTTTTCAATGATCCTAAGCTTCCTCAGCAGTGGCATTATTTCAACGACGGGTCGCTTGACAAGAGTCATGCTGCAGGTGCGGATGTCAATGTGGCTTCCGTATGGGAAAGTTATACTACAGGAAATCCGGATGTAATCGTCGCTGTCGTTGACGGAGGTATTGACACCGAGCATGAGGATCTCGCTGCAAATTATGCCGGCGGCTTCAATTTCGTACGCGGTACGAAGAAGATCGTAGCCCATGACCACGGTACACATGTGGCAGGTACGGTAGCGGCGGTAAACAACAACGGAAAGGGCGTTTCGGGACTTGCAGGAGGCGACGCTGCTGCCAGGCAGGCGGGTGTGAAGCTTCTTTCATGCCAGATATTCGAGCATAATCCTGATGATCCTCACAAGGACTTCAGTGCTGACGGAGCCGATGCCATCAAATGGGGTGCCGATAATGGTGCTGTAATCTCACAGAACAGCTGGGGCTATGTCTATGAGACAGCCGAGGAACAGGCGGCAGCCAAGATACCTTCCCACCTGAAGGCTGCAATCGATTATTTCATCAAATATGCAGGCTTTGATGAAAACGGTGTTCAGACCGGTCCTATGGCGGGCGGAGTCGTGGTGTTTGCAGCCGGCAATGATTCACGCGAGCACGATCCTGTGGGAAAGTACGATCCTGTGATTGCGGTCGGGTCCATCGGTCCGGACTTCAAGCGTGCCGACTACTCCAATTACGGAGACTGGGTTGACATTGCTGCTCCGGGCGGTTCCGTACATTATCCGCAGGGTGAGGTATTGAGCACATTGCCGGGCAATCGTTACGGATATATGCAGGGAACTTCGATGGCATGTCCTCACGTCAGCGGCGTGGCTGCCTTGGTGGTTTCTCATTTCGCCGGACAGGGATTCACCAACACAACGTTGAAGGACAAGCTTCTCAAGGGTGCGAATGCAGGAGTGATGTCCAAGAACGCAAAGATAGGCCCTCTTGTCGATGCATTCGGCGCCATGACATATGGTGGAAAAACCGCTCCTGAGCCTGTGTCGTCCGTCGAGGTCAGGGCTGTCTCGAACAGCATTCATATGACCTTCAAGGTCCCATCCGACAAGGATGACAAGAAAGCGTACGGATTCGTCCTGATGGCTTCAAAAGACAAGTCTCTCCTTCTTTCTCCTGACATGAATGCCTTGCCTGAAGGAGTGGCTTCGGCAACATTGATGACCGGTGAGCTGAAGGCGGGAGAAAGCATAACGGGTGTGGTAGAAGGTCTGGAATTCATGCAGGAATATCATATGGCGGTTGCGGCATTTGACTATAACAGAAACTGGTCCGAGGTTTCTTCAGTCTATACGGTCACTACCGAGAAGAACAATCCTCCGGTGGTTACTACAGATTATGATGGCGATTACAAAGTGAAGTCTCACGAAACACTTAAGGTCGTATATTCCGTTTCGGATCCTGACGGGCATGCAGTCGAGGTCGTTTTCGACGGTGGATCCGATGCCGCGTCATGGCAGCGGAATCCGGACGGCACATGTCAGATGACTGTTACCGGAAATGCCGATGATCCGGGTGTTTACAAGGCTGTGATCACCGTTGCGGACGCTTATGGCGAAAAGGTTTCATATGAGGTGAATTACGAGATTCTTGAAAACCATGCACCTGTAATCATAAAGGATATCGAGGACAAGATGTTTGCTGCTGCCGGTCAGAAGCTTACATTGGACATGAACGAGTTTCTCAGCGATCCTGACGGCGAGGCGCTCAAATTCAATATCTCCATTTCGGACCAGACGGTTCTTCATATCAATCCTGCCGAGAATATTCTTCATGCGACAACCCTCGGTTACGGACTTACGGAAGTTACCATAGTGGCGTCAGATTCAAGAGGACTTTCATGCACACTTGTGTTCAAGGTCCTTGTCAAGGATCCTTCAGATCCTCTGCAGGTCTATCCTAATCCTGTGGTTGACTGGCTGAACATAAGCACTTTGGATGCGGCGGAGACTTCTGTGAAGATAACCTCTTCGACAGGAAAGACCATCTATGACGTGACGGACGAGGTCAGCGCTTTCGAACCGGCCCGCATCGATATGAGCGGATTTGCGCCGGGCCGATATCGGCTTACAGTAATTTTCGACGGAGCGGAGTATGTACGTACAATAGTAAAACTGTAATCACATGAAAAAGACAATATACATATTGACCCTTCTGCTTGTCTCAATGACTGCCGGTGCTCAGGCTCTTCCTTTCACGGCAGTTGATTACGACCCTGTGTCGATGGCGATGGGCGGTAC
Source organism: Bacteroidales bacterium (assembly GCA_017472115.1). The sequence continues at coordinate 10,586 of JAFUQW010000031.1, forward strand.
CGGCCTGACAGACACATCATCTCCTGCCTATGCCGTGTATGGCAATCCTGCCGCAGCTGTCTTTTCCGGCAGGAAGCTCGAGGTGGCCGCAGGATATGCGATGTGGCAGCCTTCGTCCATGAAGTCCGATGTCGTCAGCGCC
>JAFUQW010000032.1 GCA_017472115.1 Bacteroidales bacterium
ATCCTTAATCTTGAAGTTTAGAGACGATCACTTTAGTGTAGTGTACTAAAAGTATCAATATTTATGTTTAACAACTAAAAGAAAACAACTATGAGAAAAATGAAACTATTTTTCACAGTGTTGGCGGTCCTGATCGGTTCGGTGGCTTATGCTCAGAACATTACTGTGACCGGAAGTGTAAAAGATTCATCGACAGATGAATTCGTGCCTTTCGCTTCAATTCAGCTGAAAGGCACTATGACAGGAGCCAGCACAGACGCAGATGGTTTGTTCACGATGACAGTGCCGACAGACGGTGTCTTGGTTTTCTCTTCACTCGGTTACCACACTCTTGAGGTGCCGGTTGACGGGAAAAAGACATTCAATGTGATTCTCGACCCTGACACTCAGGTCCTCAGCGAAACCATCGTCGTTGCGTTCGGTACCTCTACCAAGGAGGCCTTCACAGGTTCTGCCAAGGTACTGAATGAGGAAAAACTTGCACAGTCGCAGGTTTCAAACGTGACAAACGCCCTTGCAGGTCAGGTTGCCGGTGTGCAGCTCGTTTCTTCAAGCGGTGCGCCAGGTTCGAATGCGAGCATCCGTGTGCGCGGTATTTCTTCAATCAACGCAGGTCTCGAGCCTCTGATCATCGTTGACGGTGCACCGTTCGACGGCGACATGAACAACATCGCTCCAAGCGACATCGAGAGCATGACAGTCCTCAAGGATGCCGCTTCCAATGCACTTTACGGTGCCCGTGGAGCAAACGGTGTCATCATGATCACCACAAAGAGAGGTAAGCAGGGACAGGCAGTCGTATCATTCGACGCAAAGGTCGGTGTCAACACCAACGCTCTTCAGGAGTATGAGACCATCTCTGATCCTCGCGCATATTACGAGCAGCACTACAAGTCTCTCTACAATTATTACACTGCGGCAGACGGTCTTTCTCTCTCGGCTGACGAGGCTTACATGAGGGCTAACGAAAACCTCTTCAACGCAGCGGCAGGCGGTCTCGGTTATCAGACATACACAATTCCTGCAGGCCAGTATGCAATCGGCCGCAACGGCAGATTCAACCCTGCCGCAACAGAAGGATATGTGCTTGGTGACCATCTCATCAAGGCTGACGACTGGGCTGACGAGGTATATCGCAATGGTGTCCGTCAGGAATATACCCTTACAGTATCAGGTGCTCAGGACAAGATGTCATTCTATGCTTCAATGAGCTACCTCGACAACCAGGGTATCACCGAAAAGTCTGACCACCAGCGTCTTTCTGCACGTCTCAAGGGTGATTATCAGGCTAAGAAGTGGCTCAAGATCGGTGCCAACATGTCATACACCAAGTTCGAGTTCAACTCTCTCGGCAACAACGGTAACGACAGTTCTACAGCCAACATCTGGGCTTATACTTCACAGATCGCTCCGATCTATCCTCTTTATATAAGGAATGCAGACGGAAGCCAGTACTATGATGTAAACGGCATCGCAGTTCTCGACCACGGTAACGGCAACCTCAACAACGGTGGTATCCCGGGCACATCACGTCCGTTCATCACTGACGCCAACCCTGTTCTCGCGAACAAGTACAACACAAACAATTCTGAGGGTAACGCTCTCTCGGCACAGGGTTATATCGATGTGAATATCATCAAGGGCCTTACATTTACAATCAATGCTTCAGCGACTCTCGATGAGACCCGTTTCAACTATGTATATAACCCATACTACGGACAGTTCCGTTCTACAGGCGGTACAGTACAGGTCGGACACAACCGCTCATACGCATGGAACAGCCAGCAGCTCCTCAACTACTCAAGGACTTTCGGCGACCACAATGTAGGCGTTCTCCTCGGTCACGAGTACTACAACAACAGATATTACATCGTGAGCGGCAGCAAGAGCCAGATGTTCTCACAGGAGAACAAAGAGCTCGACGGTGCAGTAGTTGACGGTCAGAGCGCATACTCATACCAGACTCAGTACAACAACGAGGGTTACTTCGCACGTGCCCAGTACGACTACAAGGAGCGCTACTTCGTGTCAGGTTCATTCCGTAGGGATGCTTCTTCACGTTTCCACACTTCAAACCGTTGGGGTAACTTCTGGAGTGCCGGTGCAGCATGGATCGTAAGCAAGGAAGACTGGTTCAACGCTTCATGGATGAACGAGCTCAAGGTGAAGGCTTCCATCGGTAGCCAGGGTAACGACTCTATCGGTTCATACAGATATACCGACATATTCCAGATCGTTCCTTCAGACGGAAAGATCTCTACCCTCTTCGCTTCAAAGGGTAACCCTGACATCACATGGGAAACCAACACCAACTTCAACGCAGGTATCGAGTTCGGTTTCCTCAACAACCGCATCACCGGAGGTATCGAGTACTTCAACCGTATGACCACAGACATGCTCTTCCCTACTCCGGTTGCTCCTTCACAGGGATATTCTTCAGTTTACAAGAATGTCGGTGACATGAACAACTACGGTGTCGAGGGTGACTTCCACTTCAACCTTGTAAACACAAAGAATGTACAGTGGGACATCAATCTCAATGCATCATATCTCAAGAACAGAGTGGTTTCATTGGCTGACAACGTGAAGGACTCAAAGGCATACGACAAGGACGGCAATGAGTACGAAGGATTCACAAGCGGATCATTCTTCGTAGCTGAAGGTTCTTCAATGTACTCATGGTATCTCTATGACTTCGCAGGCGTTGACCCTGCAACAGGTAAGTCTCTCTGGTGGAAGAACACTCAGGATGAGGAAGGAAATGTCACAGGCCGCGAGACTACAGATGACTATTCTGAGGCAACCAAGTACATGACAGGCGTCACTACCCTTGCTCCTGTATTCGGTGGATTCGGAACATCACTCAGCGCATACGGCTTCGACTTCTCTATCAACTTCACATACCAGGTGGGTGGAAAGCAGTACGACAGCACTTACGCTACATTCATGTACTCTCCTACATCAAGCCAGACAGGTTACAACTTCCACAAGGACCTCCTCAACGCATGGACTCCACAGAACCAGTCGCTCGAAGTACCTCGCTTCCAGTATGCTGATTCATACAGCAACGCAAGTTCTACAAGGTTCCTCACTTCTGCATCTTACCTCAACCTGCAGAACATCAATGTAGGCTATACTCTTCCTGCAAAGTTCACTAGGAAGTTCCTTGTAAGTTCTCTCAGACTTTATGTTTCTGCCGAGAACCTTTGGTACTGGTCTGCAAGAAAGGGATTCGACCCTCGCCAGAGCTTCTCTTCTTCTACAACTGCTTCGAATTATTCTCCTATGAGGACAATCTCAGGCGGTATCACAGTTAAATTCTAATCAAGGGAGGATAGAACAATGAAAAATATCATAAAGACTATACTTGTAACGGCTGCATCGGTTTCCCTCCTGTCAGGATGTATCAAGGAGACATTCCCTCTTGAGGGAGCAGCGACGTCAGAGCAGCTTGCTCAGTCTGCAGCCGGTATGGCGGCATCTGTCGATGGTTTGGTTGCCCAGATGTATCAGCCATACTACTTCTTCGGCTCGTCTAACCAGCTCGAGTTCGACATATCATACGCAGGCCTTCTCATCACCTATGCCCGCATGACCAACGACATAGTGAACAATTCCCCTACCATCGGATATGACTGGTGGACAGGATATGCAGGAGCATACGGTTATGTGATGAACAAGAACAATTCCAGAAACGTCGTACCTTTCATGACACTCTACAAGATCATCAAGTCGGCGAACGACATCATCGGTCCTCTTGCCTCACTTGATGAACTCAATGCAGACCAGAAGGCATACCTCGGTATCGCATATACATATAGAGCATTGATGTATCATGACATCTACAACATGTATCTTCCTGCACAGAACAAATATACAGACTGTTCTGCAGTAGAGGGACTTACCGGCCCTATAGTTGTGTCAAGCGCAGAGGAAGAGACAGAATACAAGACTGCCCGCGCTCCTAAGGAGGCTATGTCTGCATTCGTCCTCGCCGACCTCGACAAGGCAGAGGCTCTTCTCGAAGGCTATGTACCTCCTACAGGCAGATACCCTGGAATTCCTGTGGTATATGGTCTGAAGGCAAGAATGTACATGGCAATGGAGGATTATGCAAACGCCGCTACATACGCACGCAAGGCTATCGACGCTTCAGGCAAGACTCCTCTCACCGAGGCTCAGTGGACAGACCCTGCAACTGCATTCTGCGACGCATCTGCCAACAACTCATGGATGTGGTACTACAACATTTCCGGAAACAATATGGGTAACCTCTGTAATCCTACCGGATTCCTCGCAGGTGAGTCTGACTGGGGATACAACTCTCTCACTCAGATGGCTATCCACAAATGGCTTTATGACCGCATGAACAGGTCTGACTTCCGCAAGCAGTCATTCCTCGATCCGGACAGGGAAGCATATCCTGCAGACTACTACAAGTGGGCTGATAAGACAAACTTCCTCGCTGCATATCCTTTCGAAAGCCTTCCTGACTATATGTCGTTCAAGATCCGCTGCAAGGGCGGCGACTGGGAAACTTATTCAGTAGGTGGCGCAGTTGACTGGCCTATGATGCGTGTAGAGGAGATGTATCTCATCGAAGCAGAGGCTGTAGGAATGAGCCAGGGCGAGAACGCCGGTGTCGCTCTTCTCGAGTCATTCATGCAGCAATACCGTGACCCTCAGTACTCATACGCAGCCGCTTCCGCTACATTCGGACAGGGCTTCGTGAAGAACTTCCAGGAAGAGGTCCTCTATCAGAAGAGAGTCGAGTTCTGGGGTGAGGGCGTAGGCTACTTCGATGCAAAGCGTATCAGACCAGGCATGAAGACCTGGTATGCAGGTTCGAATGTCATCCATGACACAATGAAGTATGATGTGGAAGAGGTCAGCCCATACTGGAACTTCGTGATTCCTGTCGATGAGCTTGAGAATAACGACTATATCATCGATGAAAATGAAGTCGTTACCGAGATCGACGGAGTCAAGACAACTCCTAACAATCCTGACCCTACCGCTAAGATTGAAAACATCACTACACAGTTCTAATTTAAAAAGAAAGCAACATGAAAACCAATAATATATTCAAGGTAGTCATCTGCTCGTTCTTAGGTCTTGCAGCAGCGTCATGTGCAGAGAAGATGGAATACACTCCTGCACCATTGGAGGATGCGACAAAGACTTATGTAAGAGCAGACGAGACCGCTCCACGCAATCTTGACATCGACGGTACAGACATTCTTGTTCCTTTCGTAAGAAACACCAAGACAGGAGCGCTGGATGTAAACGTGGCTCTTTCCGACACATCCGGAATCTTTACTCTCAAGACTCCTACCATCTCATTTGCAGAAGGAGATTCCACTGCATTTGCTGCGGTTTCTTACTCTTACGATGCACTTGTACCGGATATCGTATATAGTCTCTCGGTAGCTATCACTTCTGAAGGCGTAACTTCAGAGTATGCTGCTGCGGCATTCCCATTGGCATGCAAGAAGGCATGGCAGGATCTCGGAATGGCTCAGTGGTATGATGCATGGTGGATCGGAGGTCCTTTCGAGAAGCGACTTCTCAAGTCTCCTACCGGCATCGAACTTTACAGACTTGTCAATCCTTGGGATCAGCAGTCTGTCGTCGCTGCTGAACTTGAGTTCGTTGAGGAAATGCCATATCTTGAGTTCTTCATTACAGATAAAGGTGAAATCATCTATGCACCTGTATTCAAAGATGATGGAACAGTCGTTCCGACTACCGTCCTCGACCTTGGATTCAAGATGTCAGGAATGACCCTCCACATGCTCCATCCATTAGGACAGGGAGATACTGCAAGTGCTGCACAGAATGCAATGGTAATGGACAAGGTAGCCCAGTTCTGCTGGTATCCTATCCTCAATTATACAGGATCGTCATTCTCATGGTGGGGCAGAACATCATACGCCTACATTTCATTCCCTGGCGGCCCTGACCTCGCAGAACTACTTGAATTATAATATTTTGAACTAATATTTACCGAGGCTGACCAGAGGGCCGAACAAAACCTCATGGTCAGCCTCTTTTAAATTATTCGAATGAAAAACACCTTTTATACTCTTCCTGTGATGCTTCTCCTGCTGATCTCATGTCAGCAGGAGGCTGTCACCTCAGGTAATATTCCCACTGATGAGGCTGCAACCGAGCATTATGTGCCGGGCAAGGCTACCGTCAGAGTCAGTGAGGATCTGGCTCAAAGCATTGAATCCGACCCGTCGGAGACCTGTCTGATAGCAGGAGCAAAAGTAAAAAGGACATTCGTACATGGCGGGAAATATGAAGAGCGCATGCGCAGATCCGGACTTCATCTGTGGTATGACGTGGAATTCGAAGAGTCCATGCCGCTGACCAAGGCCGGGGATATCTTGTCGGACATAAGCGGAGTGGAAATGATCGAATATCAGCCCGTCATGACTCTACATGGTGCCGAAGAAGTATTCAATGACCCTGACATCAGGAAGCAATGGCACTACTTCAATGCCGGCAACCCCATTACCAAACTGATTGCCGGATGTGACATCAATGTGCTGCCTGCATGGAAACGCGGCCTTGTGGGAAACGAGAAGGTTGTAGTCGCAGTACTTGACGGAGGAGTGGATGCCTCTCATGAAGATCTCAAGGACAATATGTGGCAGAGCATCGATGAGAACGGCAACGCCATCAACGGATATAATTTCGTGTCGGACACATGGAGGATCAAGCCCGATGCACACGGAACCCATGTGGCCGGAACCATAGCTGCTGTCAACAACAACGGAATAGGCGTTGCTGGTATTGCAGGAGGTGATGCGGCAAAAGGCATAAAGGGTGTGAGGATAATGACCTGTGAGATACTTGACGAAGACAAGGGAGGAAACGAAGCCGCCGCATTGGTGTGGGCGGCCAATCATGGTGCAGTGATTGCACAGAACAGTTGGGGCTATACTCTTGAAGCCAACGAGAATCTGACCGATACTCCGGCGTATATCAAGGCAGCCATCGACTATTTCAATGAATATGCAGGATGCGACGAAAACGGCGACCAGCTTCCGGACAGTCCCATGAAAGGAGGAGTCGTCATCTTTGCTGCAGGAAACGAGGCTGCCGATGTCGGTTATCCTGCTTCTTATGAAGGATGTATCGCCGTTTCTGCAATAGCCGGAGATTACAAGCTCGCTTATTATTCCAACTATGGAGACTGGATCGACATTGCTGCTCCCGGCGGTGATGCCAACAAGAGACAGATGGTTCTCAGTACCGTTCCGGGCGGTTATGAATCGATGCAGGGCACATCCATGGCATGCCCTCATGTCAGCGGAGTTGCAGCTCTGATCGTTTCTGAATTCGGCGGTCCCGGGTTTACACGGGAAAACCTTATAGAAAGGCTCCTGAGCACAACAGATGACATTTCTCTTCCGGCAGCTCAGATGGGATCCGGTCTGGTAAATGCTTCTGCAGCCCTCGCGCATTATGGAGAGAATCCTCCTCTTACACCGGAATTCGCAAGGCATGAGGAACTATCGGGTACGGCCCTGGTGCTGAAATATCTGATGCCTGAAGACAATGAGGGTGTGGAATGCAGAAGTGCAAGGCTTTATTATTCAACCTCACCTTTTGAGGAGATAACAGACAGGCAGACTGTCATAACCCGGTCGTTGACCGGAATGGAGCCGGGAGACACAATTTCCTTCACAGTTGAAAATCTTAACTTTGACACGACTTATTATTTCTCTGTAGAAGGGTACGACGTATATGAAAATCCGTCTCTATTGTCTGAGAACCGCTCTGTGACCACAAGAGACAATCTTCCTCCGGTCATAGAAGCTCTCGACGGGACTGAGTTTTCATTAAAGAAACATATGGCACCGAAGATAAGATTCAGGATCGCCGATCCTGAGAACGAACTTGATGAAGTAGGGTATGAGAGTGCAACCGGTGCCGAGACTTTCGCTTTGGAAAACGATTTATATGTACTGACCATAGATGCCGTAAAGATTCCGGCAGGCTCATATACATCCGTCATATCTGCCTCTGATCTTTCCGGCAGGATCACCGAATGCAAGATCCGATTCAGCGTTGATGAAAACACTGCTCCGGTCCTGTCTGTTCCGATTTCAAATGTGACTTTCACTTCAAAGGCGGAAGCGAAGAAGATCAACCTGTCGGAATTCATCACTGACAGTGACGGAGAATCACTGACATTTAACGCCGTATCTTCATCCGAATCTGTCGTCAAGGTATCTGTCGCCAAGGATGTGCTTACATTGAATTCTCTTGAGTTCGGTGAGGCCTTGATTACAGTTACGGCGACTGACGCTCTCTCCGAGACCGTTACAGCCACATTCAAGGTTGTGGTGAGAGACGGAAAGAAACCGGTTGACATCTATCCTGTACCCGCAACAGATGTGATAAACATCAGGACTGCAATCGAGCAGGAATACGACATCCGAATATTCAACGCAACAGGCAGAGAAGTGATCCGAGAAAAGAACGTGATAGGCGTTCACAAAGCTTTGGTCATTGACATCACCGCCCTAAGTCCGGGAAATTACTCTGTACGACTCGTAGGAGCAGACGGAAAGAAGGTGGAAACAAGATTCGTAAAACTGTAATCACATGAAAAAGACAATATACATATTGACCCTTCTGCTTGTCTCAATGACTGCCGGTGCTCAGGCTCTTCCTTTCACCGCGGTCAATTACGACCCTGTGTCGATGGCGACGGGCGGTACGGGCCTGACAGACACATCATCTCCTGCCTATGCCGTGTATGGCAATCCTGCCGCAGCTGTCTTTTCCGGCAGGAAGCTCGAGGTGGCCGCAGGATATGCGATGTGGCAGCCTTCGTCCATGAAGTCCGATGTCGTCAGCGCC
>JAFUQW010000033.1 GCA_017472115.1 Bacteroidales bacterium
GCTGGCAGCCTTTACGCTCTCCACTGCACCGAACTCGTCTCCTGCTGCAACTTCGTCGTCAACCTCAGGCATATCGACATACGAGAGGTCACCCATCGCATGCTGTGCGAAATCTGTGATACCGACGATCGCGATATTGCCGTCAACCTTTACCCATTCGTGTGACTCGCTGTAATAGAGTCCTTCTACTGTCTTTGCCATAATTTATTGTGTTTTAATGATTTATTTTTCATTGAAAAGATCCTTCACTTCGTTCAGGATGACAGTTGTCATGTTGAGCTGGATGACAGATATCATATTGAGCAGAATGACTGTTGTCATGTTGAGCGAAGCGAAACATCTTTACCTATTTCTTATAGTTTGTCTCGTAAAATCTGCGCTTTGTAACGATGCCGGGGAATACCTTCTTGCGGATACGGATCTCAACTGCGGTTCCGAGCTCTGTGTAGGCCTTGTCAACCATTGCCACGCACACGCTTCTGTCTGTCGAAATCGAACGATAGCCTGTAGTGACGACACCTACCTGAACTCCGTTCACCTCCACAGGATAACCGGCACGAGGAATCGCCTTGTCCTGAAGCTCGATGCCTACGCTCTTGCGCGTAAGTCCGGCTTCCTTCTGGGCCACGAGAGCCTCACGACCGATGAATTCTTCCTTGTCCTTGATCTTTGCGAACATTCCCAGCCCGGCCTCAAGAGGAGTTATTTCATCGCTGAGCTCGTGTCCGTAAAGCGGAAGTCCGGCCTCGAAACGTAGGGTATCACGGCATCCGAGTCCGCATGGTACCACTCCTGCCTCAAGAAGCATATCCCACATTTCATTTATGGCCTCATGAGAAGCATATATCTCGAAACCGTCCTCACCGGTATATCCGGTGCGGCTGACAATCATTCTTTGAGGAGTTCCTTCACTTCGTTCAGGATGACAGGAGGGCTGTTCAGGATGACAGGAAGTCCACTCAGCTTCGTAATATGTATAGAAGCCCAAAGCGGCAGCCGGTCCGAGCCCAAGAGTCTCCACAGCAAATTTCTCAGCCTCAGGGCCCTGGAGGGCAATCTGTCCCCATGAATCCGATGCATTGACAACCTCGACATCGTAACCGTTCTTCTGAGCACAGATCCATTCGTAATCCTTGGCAATATTGGAAGCGTTCACCACAAGAAGATAATGATCCGGAACGAACTCCTTATATACAAGAAGGTCATCCACAGTCTTGCCGTCAGGATAAAGCATCATTCCGTAAAGGATCTTGCCATCCTCCATACCAGCTACCTTGTTAGAGAAGATATGATCGACGAATTTCTCTGCATCGGGTCCGCTCACAAAGATTTCTCCCATGTGTGAGACATCGAACATTCCGGCTCTGTGACGCACGGCATTATGCTCGTCTGTGATGTTGGAATACTGGATAGGCATGATGAAACCGCCGAAGGGGCTCATCTGAGCTCCGAGGGCTACATGCTTGTCGTAAAGACAGGTTTTCAAGAGGTTTTCTTCCATAATATTGATTATCAAAATTTCAAATAATTATTTTCCATTGCTTCAATCTCAGAGACCTGACGATCGTCCAGAATCAGCTCATCACTACAGAAATGCCTTACAAGAGCATTAATAACTTCTTCAATGCTCAAAGGCAGGATATCGCCAAGATTCATCACCCTCTGCCTGACAGACCCTACTCCATGCCGCCGAAGCTTTTCCACAGGAGGGAGCAGAGCCTGCTGCATTGCATCAAGATCCATAGAATGCAGGAGAGTGCCATGCACTATGCTTCGGTCCGGAAGCTGATGGAAAGCATTGCCGCTGACCTTGCGGCCTTCTACAAGGACATCGTTCCTCCCCGAGCGTACGGCATCCACACCGAATCCGCAAAGACATGAGGTCAATGCCGAAAGGAATCTGTCAAAGACCTCCGAGACATCTCCCCTTCTTGAAATGAAAGAAATCATTATGTTTCCTTTGTCGGAATACACACATCCCCCACCGCTCTTGCGTCTTATGACCTCGATTCCATGCTGATGGCAATAGTCCAGATTCACCTCGTCTTCAAGGACCTGATTGCGTCCGAAAATCACCGTCGGCCCGGACTGCCATACAAAAAACGCCTCACCTTCAATAGTCTTTGCCACGTATTCCTCCATAGCAAGATAAAAGGCAAGGCTGCGACAGCGCGTATCAGGTAAGACGATGTTGGTCATATCAAATCCTAAAATCTTTCAAATTTAATAAAATTTAGTGATGTGTGAAAAATAACTTTATAAACTGATGCCGATTATTTTCCTCATCTCGCATAGAAAAGGTTTCCGAACATGATTTTCGGAAAAAACAGGATTGGAAGAAAGGGCTCGGCATCATATGTGTCAAACGGGAATAAGCAAGTAAAAAATAACGATATGGGACAGAAGAACAAAACCAGCCTGACAATAAGAAGCATGTTCAGGGCAATGATGGAAGGTGGCTATCATCCGACATTCAACAGTAATCACATCCTGTTCGACATGAACGAAAACATAGCTGTCGTCGAATATGAAGAAGGTATCCTGTCCGTAAGGATGTTCTTCACAATCGAAGAAGATGCATATGACCTGTTCCTTGAAGCTTCAAACTCAGCCATGCTTGAAACATTCGGTGTAAAGCCCGTCGTAATGGATGACATGGCCACGATAATGTTCAGCTGCGAGACCCTCTGTGACAACCTGAGGGAATTCAGGAAGTTCCTGCCCCGCTGCATAGAACTTCTTGAAGAATCTGTAACAACGCATAAAGCGGAAATGAAGAAGCTTGTCAACGGAATGGAAACCATATCACGAAAGATTCCCGCCACAGACGAATGGACGTCCGTGACGGGAAACATAAAGCATAACAAGATCGTTTCTTAAGCGAGAAGTTCTGCAGGAAGTACAGGCATCGCACCGTTCTGTGTGCACACATAAGCCGACACTTCAACTGCACGCTTATGTGCTTCTGAAACGCTCTTTCCTCTGAGGATCGAAGCTATGAAAGCTCCTGTGAAGGAGTCACCTGCTCCGACAGTATCGGCAACTTCGACCTTAGGGGTAGGCTGGAATGAAGTTTCTTCGGATGTAAATACATGACTTCCGTCCGTTCCACAGGTAAGGATCAGCATCTTCAAACCGTAAGTCTCGAGAATACGGCGGCATGCTTCAGTCTGTGAAAGCTCCGGATAGCCGAACATCCTGCTGACCACAACAAGTTCCTCATCATTGATTTTCAGAACATTACACTTCTTGAGAGACTCAACTATGACCTCTTCGCTGTAGAAATGCTGTCTGAGATTGATGTCGAACACCTTGAGAGAATCTTCAGACTCAGGCATCGCATCGATGAATCTGTTGATGGTATCCCTTGACACCTTGTTTCTCTGAGCAAGAGAACCGAAGCAGACCACCCTGCAGTTGCGTGCGATTTCATCAAGACGATCGGAGTAAGGAATGTTGTCCCACGCAACCCCTTCAAGTATCTCATAGCAAGGAATGCCTTTTTCGTCAAGGGTCACCTGCACGGTGCCTGTCGGATAATCGACCGTTTCAAGGAGATGGCCGAGATTCCTCTGCTTGAACTTCTCCACAATCTCAGCACCGAGCTCATCATCACCGACCGCACTGACAGCCAATGACCTGAAGCCGAACTGTCCGGCATGGTAAGCAAAATTGGCAGGTGCTCCACCGATTTTTCTGCCTTCGGGCAGGCAGTCCCAGAGGGCTTCGCCCATTCCGACTATATATCTGTCCATATTATTTCGCCTTTTTGATCATCATTGTATATATCATCAGATAGACAGCTCCGACAGTCATAACTGCCACACTTCCTGCCTGTCCCATCATGTCGGAAGCATATCCCATTGCAAGCGGGAACACGGTACCTCCGAAAAGACCCATGATCATGAGTCCGGACACTTCGTTCTGCCTTTCCGGCTCGCTGAGAAGAGCCTGGGAGAAGATGATTGAGAAGATGTTTGAGTTACCGAAACCGACAAGAGCGATGCAGATATAGAGCAATGCCTGAGTGTCAACGAAGAACATGCCGCACATTGCCACGAGAATCATCGCCGCGCTGATGCCGAAGAAGAGCTTAGCACTGAGATAACGGAGAATGAAGGAACCTGAGAAACAACCTGCAGTTCTGAAGATGAAATACAGGCTTGTCGCAAAGGCAGCTTCGTCAAGACCGAAACCGAGTCTCTCCATAAGAAGCTTAGGAGCAGTGGTGTTCGTTCCTACATCTATACCCACATGACACATGATGCCAAGGAAGCAGAGAAGGATGAACGGACGGCCCAGGAGTGAGAAACACTCCTTGAAACCTGACGCTTTGTCCGCCTTTTCCTCTTCGATCTTAGTCGATGAGAGAGCGATCACTGCAATGACTGCGATCACCATGTATATAGGGAAAAGAACACGCCATCCGAGTCCGAGAGACGGGATTGCCTGTGTAGCACCCCACATGGCAAGATACGGTGCAAGGAATGATGCTATCGCCTTGACGAACTGACCGAATGTCAGGGTTGAAGCAAGACGGTCGGGATTCACGATATTGCTGATGAGCGGATTGAGTGATGTCTGCATCAAGGCATTACCGATACCGAGAAGCGAGAAGGCTATGAGCATCAGAGGGTAACTTGTACCGAAGAGCGGAAGCGCAAGCGAAACAGCAGTCACGATGATGCTGAGAAGAACGGTTTTCTTTCTTCCGATCCTGTTCATAAGCACTCCGGTAGGAACAGAGAATATCAGGAACCAGAAAAACACAAGCGAAGGCATGATGTTGGCTTTCGCGTCGGTCAGGCCGAGATCCTGCTGTACATAATTCGATGCAATTCCCACAAGGTCAACAAAACCCATGGTAAAAAAGCAGAGCATTACAGGCAGAAAAACTGCTAAAGAAGATTTATTATTCATTTCAGTTCAGATTATTTCAGGTTTAAACTATACGCCTTCAGAGATCTCACCTTGGTGGTTCCGTTCTCAGAAATCACTTCAAGCTTATTGTAAGGTACTTCCGGATAAACAAGGTTGGTCATGGCCCACCAGCCCTTACCGTCGAACATCTCGATGCTTGACACATCCATGACAAGACGTATATGCTGCTCCCTTGCATCGGATGCCGGAGCGACGGTAGGCACAGCGAAATCATTGCTGAAATCCTTCAGTCCTGACGCAGACCTGTCGAATGTGTATGACTTGCCGTCATAGACAAGGTCCGCATGCTCTCCGAGTTCATTTGAAAGACGGAATGTCACACGGCTGCCTTCGCGGGCTGAGAATGTCATGTCGATCTCGCAGAGTGAAGAAGGAAGTGTGACAGTACGTCCCTTGGATCCCACGCTGAAAGATGCTGATACAGGCTTGCCGGAACGCATGTTTTCCATTTCCTTGGAAGGGAGCACGCATACTCGGTAAGATCCGTCAGAGCACTTTGCAAGCGAAAGGTCGCGTGCAAGAGAATTCGCACTGCGGAACTGTCTTGTTGGAAGCTGGTTGGCATACTGCCAGTTGCTCATCCATGCTATCACCATGGCACGACCGTCAGGTGCACCGCTCCATGAAACCGTAGCATAATGATCCTTTCCGTAATCGAGCCAGTTCACAACCTCCGGAGCAGTATCACAGACGAAGGTCTTGCCGTCGAAATCTCCGACAAAATACTGAGTCGCACTTCCGCCTGCAGGGCCGCCTGGATTGATGTTGATCACAAGAACCCACTTGGTTTCTCCTGTCACAGGATCTGAAAGCTTGATCATGTCTGGGCACTCCCAGATGGCGGAAGTGATTCCGTGACCTCCGAACTCGCTGACTTTTGTCCAGTTCTTGAGATCCGGGCTTGTATAGAACCATGCCTCGTATTCAAGAGGGCTGACAAGCACACAGTTCCAGCATCCGGCCTCTTCGTTCCAGAACACCTTAGGGTCACGGCACTCCTGAGGAGCCTGTATCACAGGATTGCCGTCGTACTTGGTAAAGGTCATGCCTCCGTCGAGACTGTAGGCGATGCTCTGCTTCTGAGTAAGACTGCATGAAGTATATATCGCAACCACGGCACCCTCGCCGAAACCGGCTGTATTGTCCTTGTCAACGACTGCACTTCCGGAGAAGATTGTTCCCCACTGGTCAGGAGTGATAGCCGCAGGATGATGCTCCCAATTCACGAGATCACGGCTTGACGAGTGTCCCCATGTCATGTTACCCCACATCGATCCGTAAGGATTGAACTGATAGTAAAGATGATATACTCCATCGTGATAGAACATTCCGTTAGGATCGTTCATCCAGCCATACTGAGGTGTATGATGGAATACAGGACGATACTTTTCGACATTCTCCACAGAGAACTCGTCACTGAGACACATCTTTTCCCAGCAGATGTCCTTGATGACGTCAACACGTCTGTGTCCGTCTCCTACATGGATATCCAAAGCTACGGTCTTTCCTTTGTAAGGAGTAAGTTCAAGCGGAACCATGTAATCCACACGGTTTACTGCGAGTCTCACATTTCTGACAGGCTCGGCAACTCCGTTCACAGTCACAAAGACTCCTGATTCAGGAACATCTTCCTGCACAGGCAGAAGAAGATATTTCTTCGAAAGGTCCTCGATCCTGACAATCACATTCCTGTTGCCCAGATCGTCAACCCTGAGCCCCTGTGCGAATACAGGCATGCTCATCACGATGGCGCATAACGCCAAAAACATTTGTCTGATTTTCATAATTATATTTTTTAGTGTTATTTCCATACACTTGAGAGCGTACGTACCTTTCCATCAACTTCAGCACCTGTACAATGTATGCCATGATATATTTCCTGTGGGAACACCACCATGGTCATAGCCGCAGATCCGTCAGCAAGAATCATCTCCACGGACGACTGATCGACGAAGAGATCGAGTTCTGCCACCGGATCATCTCCGTGCACAGGCATTTTCAATGTTGAAAGAGAATACGACGCCGAGAATGAAGCCTTGCCTGTCGTATGAGTCCTTTTGGCCACTATCATCCTCTTATCGGAATCGACAACGAACTCAAGATACTCCCCTTTCGAGTTTGAAAGCAGGTAAGAGGCATCCTTCGTCATGTCAATGTTCAGCCTCAACTGATAAGAATCACGGGTTCCGAACATTCTCTCACCGAACATTCCGTCCTCGACATCTTCCCATTCTCCGGCAATCTCCTCTATTTCCCTCACGACCTTGGACGTAAGGACATACCTGCCGTCTATCTTTTCAAGAGCGAGTTCACGTGGCAGAGTCATCGCCGAGCGCCACGGACTTGCAGGAACGACATCGGCATAAAGCCAGTTGTTCATCCATCCGACATAGACAGTCCTGTCAGGGATATTGCTCCATGTGACACCTGCATAATTGTCTGTGCCATAGTCAAGCCAGAGAGGATAATCCAGATTGTCAGCAACGAATTCCTTGCCGTCGAACGATCCTACGAAGTACATCGTACCGGAGCCGGCGACCGGTCCGCCGGGATTTACACTCACAAGCAGCACCCATTTTTCCTCACCGTCACAATCGAATCGGAGAAGGTCAGGACACTCCCACTGTCCGACACGGCACGTAGAAATCCCGGTCGTAAACACGCTGAGGGACATCCAGTTCTTAAGGTTCTTCGAAGAGAAGAATTCTATTCCGAATTCCCATCCCAATGCAAGAGACATTATCCATGACTCTGATTCCTCATGCCAGAATACCTTCGGGTCACGGAAATCATTCTTCGTCGTATTGGCAATGACTGGATTGGAAAGGTATTTCGTAAATGTCGAAGCACCGTCCGTACTATATGCAATGCTCTGCTGCTGCCTTGCTCCTGCAGAAGTATAGACAGCCACTATCGCATTCTTTCCGAATCCGGCAGTGTTGTCCTTATCGACCACGGCAGAGCCGGAGAATATCGCTCCGAGATCATCTTCCGTCAACACGACAGGCTGTTCCTTCCAATGTAGCAGATCCGTACTCTCCGCATGACCCCAGCTCATGTTTCCCCATTTGTTTCCGCGAGGGTTGTACTGATAGAACATATGATAAACTCCATCAGCATATACAAGTCCGTTAGGGTCATTTATCCAGTTTCTGGCCGGAGTATAGTGGATCTGCGGACGATACTTTTCATCATAGGATGACACTGAAGGCTTTTCCTGCTCTTCTGTCTCCCCTTGAATATCATCATCTATGGCAGTCTCCCTGCAGCTGCATGCAGATGCAGCTGCAAGAATAATAAACATCTTTGTCAAAAGTCTCATAGTACCGCTATGTTCTATAAAATACTCGTTGCTTAAAAGTTCATTCTGACTTTTGCACTATCCAGTTTCCAGAAATCCACCTCGACTTCCGAAAGCTTTCCATCTGCAAACACCCCAACCTGCGAACTTTTTTCATCCGAAGGGAAGATACGTGTAGTGAAGGCATCTTCTCCATTTATGAATCCCTCTACTACGGAACCATCCACAAAAATACGGATATTTACCGGCTCCGATGTATCCAGATGATAAGAATCCTTACGTGTCCGGAGCGGGATACCTCTGCGCTTCGACGAACGGGTCTGGTCTATCACGAATTCCTGACTTCCGGTGTCATAATATATCTTCGAATATTCGCTGTTGTCCGGATTCCTGCACAAGACAAATCCGAACCGCTTTGCATCAGCAGGATAAAAAGTAGCCTGAATTTCCATCTGATGGCCTTCGCGGCTTATCATCAAAGTGTCTTTCTCCGATAGAAGCTGCTTAGAGAATGACTGATGACTGCCTCGCAGCCGTTCCATCACAGGATGAGGACTCTGGCAGATCTTTCCATCTTTCAGATTCCAGACTCTCGGCATGCTGTACATATGCGCCCAGCCCTGCTCATAATTCGCCAGTCCGTGTATCTCGTCGGGGATGATCGCTATCGCGACCACATCTCCGTCAGGAGTGTCAGCCACAGATGGAGAGAGCAGACGATTGATCACTTCGAGATTCTGCGGCACAGGATTGTCAGGAATGAACTTTTCATCCTTGAAATCCCCGACCCAGTACTGGGTTCTCGCCGGGACACCGTCATGTGGTACACGATTGACCATCAGCACATACTTCTCACCCATTTTCTTGAATACCGGCATCTCCCAGAACACACCTGTCTGATCGACGGAAGGATTGCCCTCGAACAGAAGATGCACGAAAGTCCAGTCATCAAGATTCTCCGACCTGTACAGCAGAAGCGTTCCGCGAGGCT
This sequence comes from Bacteroidales bacterium, assembly GCA_017472115.1. The sequence continues at coordinate 9,234 of JAFUQW010000033.1, forward strand.
CCCCTTCACGCTGCAGACCGAAACCGATGATCATATACCAGACATCTCCTTCCTTCCACACATACTGATCACGCATATCGGTCCTCGAATATCCGGCAGGCTTCTCCTCGATTATCGGATTCAATGGCGATTTCTCCCATTCGATCAGAGAGTCATCCTTCGGAGAAGCCATTCCCACACCCATCTTGTCACCACCGGACGTATAGAACAGCCGCGGCAGGCCGGCATCATCTATGACTGCACAACCGGACCATATCCCGTTCTTGTCATATTCCCTGTCAGGTGTCAGTGCGGGCTTCTCTTCAGTCCAGTGCAGCAGATCCGGACTCGAGAAATGTCCCCAGTTGATCTGACGCAGAAGGATTGATGAAGCATTCTTCTGATTGAAGATATGATATTTCCCGTCATGATAGAAGAGGCCATGAGTCTCATTGGTCCAGTTGGCAGCAGGAATCAAATGATATTTCGGACGGCTGAAGTCATCTGCAAAGCGTATATCAGGGACCGCCAGGACAGGTACCTGCTCCAGCAATGCCGACAGTTCCTTTCCTGAAGGGATCTCTTCATTGACGGAAATCTCGTCGATGATGCCGTTGACCGCAGTCAGATCATACATCGCGATCTTTCTCTCATAGAAGCTTCTGCCCACAAGAAGTTCCGTGAAACCGCAGCATTTGTTCACCTCATGTATCATGACAGGGCTGTCATCCCCGTTCACAGTCACGACAGGAATACCGTCCTCTACAGAGAGAGCGATATGGAACCACTCGAAACGATTGATTCCGCGATGCAACGGATAACATGTGAACCTATCTCCGTCACCGGCCTGAAGGCTGAGGTCACCGAACCGATCGACGCAGACCGAGAGTGTCTGACGGCTTCCACGGATTCCTATCAATGAAGCCGTATCCGTCGGGAAAGACTCCAAGGCAAAGTATCCTGAAACACTTCGGATTTCATCTTCCAGATCAGCTTTCAGCCAGCAAGAATATCCGTCGGTACGGATACCGTTGCCGGATACACCCTTGACTATCTCGATATTTCTTTTTGCCGTATGTAATTCAAATCGCGTCTGACCGTCGGAAGCACACAAAGGTTCGTCAGAGTCAAAACTCCAACGAATCCCTGCATTGGCCATGGATATGGCGGCCAACACTATAAACAGACTGCAGATGATACGTTTCATATGATTGCAAAAACTGCCGGAGCGGTGGAAATACCGCTCCCGCAGTCAATTAAAATCATTTATTGAAACCGGCCAGGTACGAAACCATGTTTCTGGTTATCGTGATTATATTGTCATGCCAGATATTGGCATTTGTGTTCTGATTCCACTCATAAGCGGCAAGTCCCATTGCGAGACATGTACCATGACACTCCGCTGTAGGCTGGAATTCGATCAGACCACCGACTGCAAAGTCAGTAACCTGTCCCCATGTACCCAGAACGACTGCAGTGTTTTCGATCTCGAATGCCCTCACTGTATTTTCACCAGGATAGAGATCCCTATATCCATAGGCATTGAAATCCCACATACAGTTATGGTCCTCACGGTGACCAGGGCCGATGAGAGGGAAGGTAGGATGAGGATGATATTCATTGAACTCTACCACACCTGCATAGACCGGATGAGACCTGTGGTCATACTCCATACCGATGTTGGCCTGAACTGACCATGAATCATTACCGGAGCCGCCGAAGCCGCTGCTGTAGAGGCCCGGAGCACGTTCCGAACGTCCTAAAGGTACGATGAGCTGTGTGGCATGATTAGCCAGCAACAGGCTTCCGCCCTCGAAATAGTAAGTCTTCAATGCATTCATGACAGGCTCGGCAATGATTGCCGCAGGAAGATTCTCCCATCCCCATGGCATATCCAGACGGTCGATATGTACCCAGATCACTTCGAACTGCGAAAGATCGGTTGTCGGTACTTCTGATGCTTTCAGAACGGTTCCGTTTACAAACTCTCTCTTGAACCACACATACGAAGCATTTTCATCATCATCCATTTCGGCAGGATCTTCATAAGCGGTCACGTACGCGATCTTCGTCAGATTCTTGACCTCGGTCTTGATGGAGATCTTAGCTTCCTCCACACATCCGAGAACTTCAGTGCTTTCGTTTACATAAAATACGTATTCGCTTGTCTGATCGGTGATCGTGCAGTCAGCGAAACGGTTTGAATCACCGTTCGGTGCAGACACTGTGATAGGATTTTCTATCTCAGGATTCCAATGACACTCGATAGTATTGGCTGTGAAATGGTTGGAAGTTCCCTTGACCACGATCACGCCATAGTCCTTTGACTTGCCTGCGAGCTGGTCGTCGCTTTCAACGAGAGTGAAAGTGTTGCCGGAAATAAGATTGTTCTCACCGTTGAGTTCGAACAGACCTACCTTGTCACCTGTAACAGTACAATCCGATACATTGACACGGACAGTGCTGTTCATGACAAGACCGTTTCTGCCGACACCGTTCAGTTCATTGTCGCTGAACAGAAGATTCGATTCTCCCGAGAGGTTACATGTCACGCCACCATCCTTTGAGCCGAACTTACAGTCAGTAACAGAGTTCTGAATACCACCGTTCATCTGCAGACCGTAATTCACATCGGTCATGACACAGTTGTTGATGACGATCGCATCGGCACCGTTGATATTCATACCCATATTACACTTCTCGACTGTGATGTCCTTGAGCTGGACTCTGTCGTTGTCATGTGCCACCCAGATACCGGTACCTCTATAGTCCTGGCCGACAAGGTGGATGTTACGGATCTCAACACCGCTGATACGGTTTTTCTGACCATTGACCTCAGCCACATAAGCCAGATGGATACCGGCTTCGGAATTATTTACTATAAGAGTAGTGCTGTCCGTACCTGTGATGGTAACAAAATTGCGCGTAACCTTGATCGGGCTGTCCAGACGGAAAGTACCCGCAGGGAAGAAAATCACGCCACCTTCTGCCGGCAGATCGGCAATCAGTCTGTTCACCAGATCGGCGCAGTCGCTGGAACCGTCGTTCAGCAATCCGTACTGAGTGACGTCGATGATCTTCTGAGAACCGCAATCATCGCATTTGATGAAGGTATCATCAGGGTTGCAGGAAACTCCGAAAAAGGAGACAAGACCTGCAATCAACAAACTTTTTATATTCAATTTCATAATGATGTCATCTTAATTATCAGATACTTACAATCACTTGTTTGACAAATAGTCAAGAATGTTACGAGTCATCAGCTTGATATTATACTGATGAACATTCGGGCCGGAGTTCTGATTCCACTCATAAGCTGCCATACCGTTGGCGATACAAGTACCCTTGTAGTCATCGGTAGCTTCGAATTCGATTACACCGAAACATGCAAAGTCTGTAACATGTCCCCATGCACCGAGAACCACGGCTTTGTTTTCCTCCTCGAATGCGACTACATTATTTTCAGCGTCAGGATAGAGCTCACGATAACCATAAGCGTTGAAATCCCATTTGCAGTTATGGTCTTCGCGATGACCCGGTCCGATAAGAGGGAAGGTAGGATGTCCGAAGTCATAGAATTCGATCATTCCTTCATAGACAGGATGCGTCCTGCGGTCATATGTCATTCCGATATTGGCCTGGATAGACCATGAATCCCATCCTGTTCCGCCTTCACCGTCACCGAAAATGCCGGGATGACGCTCGGTACGTCCCAAAGCGGTGATCAGCTGTGTCGCATGGTTGCTCAGGTACATGTTTCCTCCGTTCTTATAATAGTTCTTGAGCATATCTACAGCATCCGCTGTTATAGGAATTCTGTCAAGACCATGACCAAGACCCACTCTGTCAAGCATAACCCAGACTACGTCATATGATGACAGGTCAGCACTTGCGAGCGTACCCAATGTCAGAACAGTACCGTTTGTGCAGATCTTCTTGAACCAGTCACGGGCTGCAAGCTCGTCATCATCTGTGATGCCGTCCTCTGACTCTGCAAGAAGAAGCATAGCGACTTTTGCAGGCAGTTCATCGACTTCCGGCTGATAGATCTCGTTCTTTATCTTTTCCTTTGCCACGCAGTTTGTTATGACCGCATACTGATTGACAAGAAATACGTTTTCGCTGTTCACATCAGAAATCAGACAGTTCTCGAACACATTGTCCATTCCTTCTGTAGCTCTGATCGTAACGCCATTGGCAGAAGCCCACTCACATTTGAGAGTGTTGGTACAGAAACGGTTGCCGTCTCCTGCAATGCGTACCACTCCATAGTCCGAAGCTCTGTATGCACACTGATGAGTGACCGCACCTGTCAGTGCAATCATATTGTTTTCAATGAGATTGCCTGTACCCTCGATGTCGATGATTGCAGTATAGTAGCTTGCGAAGTTATTGTTCGTGATTTCGGCATCGTCACAATTCCTCATCAGCAGATTGGTCTTGCCGTCAGGATACACCTGATTCCTGCGGAAAATCATTCCCTTCTCGTCAGTGAAGCTGCATGTCATGCCTGTAGGCTGTGCTCCAAGCTGGCAGTTGGTAACGGTATTGTTCTCACCACCGGTCAGAACAATGCTGTTGCTCAGCTCGCATATCCAGCAGTTGGAAATGGTAAGGTTTGTCGCCTTATGAATCTCCACACCTGTCAACAGATTGATACCCACGACATTATCAATTACAGCTCCGCTTACAGCCTTCTCGAAAAGTATTCCGACACCATTGTTCTCGGTTCCTCCGGAAATCATCAGATCTCTGATCTCGATTCCTGAGAGTCCTTCATCGGCTACTGTGATCGCGCTTTCCGCATTACGGACAATCAGCTTGCTGCCGCCACCAGGTCCTACCAATGTAGTATCCTTCACATCGATATTGCTTCTGAATCCCGAATTCAATCCTTTGAGCACGACATTGCTTTTAGACAGAACGATCGGAGAATCAAGGACGAAATCACCTTCAGGAATAATGATCACGCCACCTTCCTCAGGAAGTTCGGAAATCATCTTGTTAATTACTTCCGAGCAGTCGGTCTGACCGTCTCCGACCGCACCGGCCAAAGTAATGTCATTCTCGATCTTGTCGTGCGTATCATAGCACAACAACTTGTCAACATCGTTTTCGCACGATGCGAAAGCCAGACATAAGAATGCCGCTTTCCATATATTCTTTATCATAATCTTCTTCATTAATTTGATTATTGATTAAAATGCGCCATAGCCTGGATTCTGGACATAATTGCCTTCAGAGAAGTTATACTGCGGCAATGGTATAGGCAGATATTCATCTTTTCCGGAAGTGAACTGCGCTCCCTTATAATAAACTCTGTTGTCCTGCTCCTTTTCGATAAATGCATTCATGGTCTTCTCTGCGATACCCCAACGTACAAGGTCGAAGAAACGGTCGCCTTCCATAGCCATTTCAAGACGTGTCTCGAAGCGTACTGCCTCACGCGCATAATCCTGTGTCCAGACTGAAGAAGGATATTCTTCTATCTTATAGTTTGCTGCCGGAAGAGAAGGATTATCGAAATTCTTCACATAGGCACTGTTCTTCGCACGGCGTCTGATGAGGTTGATTGTCTCACGCGCTTCCTCAAGGCTTGCTGCGTCTCCCAATTCAACAAGAGCCTCAGCTTTCCAGAGGAGAACCTGTGCATATCTTATGATCTGATGATTCATCTGTGATGCACCCCATGGCCATCCTACGAACATATGGTCGCTTTCAGGAGAAACATAGAAACGCTTGGTGCAGTTATAGCCGTAATCTCCCTGGTTACGTACCCAGTTGGCCTTGCAAGGTGAACCGGTATAGGTTTTCCATGTGATGCCCGGACGTCCGGTAATGAAGTCCAGTCTCGGGTCAACATTGGATTCAACCTGCTTCAGTTCATTGTCAGCCCACACACCATAATCCTCGTCATTGAAAGTATCAAAGAGCGGCAGACCGTTCTCATCTGTCTTGTAAGCGTTGATAAGATTCTGGCTTGGAAGGAAGAATCCGTCACCGCCGTAAGGTCCTAACGGTGCATTCAGAAGATTGCTCCAGTTGATTCCGCCGGCTCCTTCGCTTCCGTCATCCATTGTATATTGAACTGCAAAAACCGATTCCTTGCCGTTCTCGAATTCGATGAGGTCCAGCTGCTGGAAGTCGTCCAACAGTGCGTATCTTCCATCAAGTTCCTTACAGAGAGCAACGACTTCTGCCATAAGGTCCTTGTTCACAGAAGAAACCTGGTTTCTGTCATCCTGCTGATATGCCTGATAAAGCTTCACCTTTGCAGCATAAGCATAAGCGACATAACGGTTCACATGACCTACCTGAGCCTGCTGTTCAGGAAGCACAGCTGCAGCATCGGTCAGATCCTTTGCGATGAATCCCAAGATTTCATCTCTTGAATGTCCGTTGTTAGGAATCTGAGTATATGTGTCAGGGTCAACGGTTTCGTCAAGGTAAGGAATGTTGTTGAACAGACGAGACAATTCAAAATAGAAATGTGCGCGGACCACCTTCATTTCAGCCTTCATGACTTCAAGACCGGGAACTGTTTCCTCATCCAAGGTGTTCATCAGACGCAAAGCCTCATTGGCTCTCTGAAGGCAGCAGTAGAGCGAATACCACTTGCTGTCGGCATTTCCCCATGTAGCATCGATATTGAATGTCTCCATCTTGTGGACATCTCCACCGTCGGTTATACCGCCGCCGCCCTTGTATGCATTGTCGGAGCGGACCTCACCATATGTCCAGTTGGTCATTGGAATCCACATCATGTCCCTGTTCGGACCCTTCAGTGCGGCATATGCCGATGTCACCAGCAGATCCAATCCTTCTTCTGATGCAAGGACATCCTCATTCAAGGTTCCCTGTGGTCTCACATCAAGGAATTTGTCTTCATTGCAACCTGTAGCCAGAACTGCGGCTGCTAATGCTGTAATAATATATTTTACTTTCATGATCATCTGTTTTAGCATTGATTAAAATCCTACTGACAAACCAAATGTATAGGTTCGTGGGAGCGGATATGGATATCCCAATCCCTCCGGATCGGCTCCTGTATAATTAGTCAATGTAAAGACGTTCTGAGCCTGAAGATACAATCTCACATTGCTCAGACGGGCTTTGTCGGTCCATTTGCGTGGGAATGTATAACCCAGAGTCAAGGTCTTCAACTTGATATAGGATCCATCCTCGATGAAGAAGTCCGAGCCTCTTGTCTCGTTATTGTCATCGACAACTGTCAAGGCCGGTACGTCACAGTTATATACGCCGGTCTGCTCATATGTCTCCCATGCATGCATTGCCTCAAGGAGGTCAGTCGAGTGGTTACCTGTCCAACCCTGGAAGAGGTCGGTATAGAACTTCGAGTTGTTCCATGCATCACGGATCATTCCGTTGAAGAATGCGCTGAAGTCAAATCCCTTATATGACATTCCGATGTTGAGACCTCCGATGAACTTAGGCAGGTCTGTACCTAACCAGTCCCTGTCCTGAGTATTGATCTTGCCGTCACCGTTGAGGTCCTGGTATCTGATACGACCTACGCCGGGCTTTCCGATCTGCACGTCATATTCGCTGAGATACTCGTAAACCTCTTCCTTGGTCCTGAACACACCGTCTGTCTTGTAGCCCATCCATGAGCCGTATGGCTGTCCGACGATGGTCTTTGACACACCGTCTCCGCCACCCCATGTATATTTGATGACCTCAGGAAGATCTACGACAGTATTCTTGTAGTATGAAAGGTTGAAAGAGATGTCATAACTGAAATCAGACTCCTCCAATGTATCACGCCATGTGATTGTAGCCTCGACACCGTTATTGTTCATCTTGGCAGCATTGTACCACTTGTAACCACCTTCACCGATTGCAGCGATGTACGGCTTCTGGATAAGCATGTTCTTGGTCTTCTTGCTGAAGTAGTCGAGAGTAACGCCTAATCTTGACTTGAAGAACGCAAGGTCAAGTCCGAAGTTGAGCTGTTCGGTTTCTTCCCACAGCAGGCTGTAGTTTCCTGACATCGATTTCTGAACACCGGGAACAAGAGTGACGCCGTCACCTGAGAAGTTGTATGAAGCGTTGTTCAGATTGGTATAGTACAGGCTGTATGTGGCATTGTTGTCGATCATGTCATTACCGTTGATACCCCATGAGCCACGAAGCTTCAATTCTGACAGCCATGACTTGGCATTCTTCATAAACGGCTCGTTTGAAATTCTCCATCCTGCCGATACAGAAGGGAATATTGCCGAGTTATTGGTAGCACCGAAGCGTGATGAAGCATCACGTCTCAAAGTTGCAGAGATCAGATACCTGTCATCATAATCGTAATTCACCTTGCCGAAATAAGAAACCATGGCATAAGAACTTGAGTTGTTGCCGACATTCTTACCCTCGGTCACAGTGTCAAGATAACGGTAGTCAGGATTTTCGATGACAAGACCACGTCCATATCCATAGACATGCTCGCCGTATTCATGCTTAGCCTCCATACCGATGACTGCATTGATCGAATGCTTTCCGAAATCCTTATTGTAATTCAATGTGTTTGACCAAACCCACTGGAGGCTGTTGTCCTCCTGTACACTCAGCTCGTTGACATCGACAACTCGGCTGCCTTCTGTCCATTTCGGAATGAAGCTCGAATGGAATCCTGTATAGTAGTTCACACCGAAAGTCGATCTGAACACGAGATCTTTCAAAGGTTCGATCTCCACATATGCATTACCGAACATTCTCCAATGTGAATGACGGTTATTAGCCTCATTGTCAGTCAGACGCATCGCATTCGGCTTGTCACCAAGAATATCGACATATCCGCCGGCATATCCGCCATTTTCGTCATAAACAGGAATTGCAGGATGCTGAGCGATAAGGAGCTCTTCTATACCTGACGGATTATTATGTGATTTCCAATGGCTTACAGAGATGCTTTCTCCAATCCTCACCCTATTGTCAAGGAAATTGAAGTTTGAAGTCAGCCTGGTGTTGAAACGCTGGTAATCCGAGTTACGGCAGATACCGTCCTGATCCATATAATTCATGGACAGTGAAACGTTTCCTTCCTCAAATCCCTTGGACAAAGACAGATTGTAGTTCTGCATCAATGCAGTATCATAGATTTCATCAGCCCAATCCGTATTGCCGGACTTGATCATGATACCATTATTATTATAATAGTATTCCTGAAGTTGTGCCTTATCGCCACTTCCATACACAACACTGTTCGGATATACTCCGTATGTGTTATGGTATGCCTGCCAGTAAACATCTCCCCACTCGTGTGCGTCGAGCATATCTATGCCCTGAACGAAAGTCTGAGCCGACAATGACATATCGAAATTGACCTTCACGGTACCCTTCTTGGCTTTCTTGGTAGTGATGATGATGACACCGTTGGCTGCCTGCGCACCATAGATGGCAGCAGAAGCGGCATCCTTGAGGACCTGGATGGATTCCACATCATTTGAAGCCAGGATAGAGGCGATATTGTCACGTGTCTGGATTCCGTCGATCACATAAAGAGGTGAGGAATTGTTGATTGTTGTGACACCACGCAACAGAATACCTGTATTTCCACCGCCCGGAACACCGTCGGTCGTAATGTTCATACCGGCTACACGTCCCTGAAGACTCTGCATGATGTTACCTGTAGGAATGTCAGCAACATCCTTCATCTTCACTACTGCGACAGAACCTGTAAGACTTGCTTTCTTCTCTGACATGTAACCTGTCACGATGACATCATCCAACAGTTCGCTGTCTTCAGCAAGTTCCACTTTCATGTCACGAACGGCCTTCAAGGTAACAGACTTGAAACCTAAAGAAGAAAAGATAAGTTCCGATCCCTGAGGAACCTCTAAGGTAAAGTTTCCGTCAATATCTGTGATAGTACCGCTTGTGGAATTGCCGTTAACCACGACAGAGGCTCCTACAATCGGCTCACCGTCAGACTTTGAGACCACGTTACCCTTTACTGCCAGCGTTTGCGCCTGAGCAATTGTACAGATGAATAAAAATACAAATGTACACCAAAGCGTTTTTTTCATGCTTCTCATTGTTTTAGATTATTAACTATTAAATTTGTTACCAAACAGCACCACATGCTATTCGATGATGCAAAATTATGTACCATCTGATAACAATTATGAAACGAATGTTTCGGATAATATAAAAATTGTTACATCTCGTTTTTCATCACGCCACCCTTTAAAGGATAGTATTCGACAGATCTCACCCTCACATCTCCGCCATAAGAGAAGAACTCTATGCCGGTACTGCCTTCTGACGGATAGATCTTGTTCGAGATGCAGGTCTCGCCGTCATTTCCGAATACCTCGACAGAACAGTTATCGACAAAAAGATGTAGTTTCACCGTATTGCTGCGGTTCTTCATCGGACCTTTGAATACAGCCGGATGAAAGTCGATGAAATCATTCAGTCCGCTGTATCTTCTGTCAAAATACAATTCCTCCTCAGTCACATCATAACCGACAGACGTCTTTTCCTGGTCACCCACACATACTCTCACGCCAAACTCCTCGGAATCGATATTCTCGAACTCGACGATCAGTTCATAGACATTATTCTTCGGATCAAGCTTTTTAGGAGACCATACTCCCTCGAATACGGTTCCCTCAATGTCTGTTTTGCCTTCTCTAAGCGTCTGAAGCTCCTCTATCGGCTTCTGAACCAGACGTATTCCCTCCGAGAAGGTCTTTAGAGAGACCTCACGAGGAATCGACTGGATTCCGCTCACCGGTTCAAGACCGTTGTAACGCCAGCTGCCCATCCATGCAGTCCAGACAACCCTGTCCTCATCAGGAGCATAGGTATTCCATGACCTGACAGCAAAGAAGTCCTGGCCGTAGTCGAACCAGAATGCTTTCTGAGGCTCCATCACCTTCAGTTCATCACAGAGCATTATATGATCGACATATACATACGAACTGCCATCCGGCACAGCATCAACAACCTGAATCCTTCCCTTCTTGCCTCTGTATTCGGAGACATCCCATCCGCTCCATTGCATGCTGCTCGCATTTCTGCCGGTTTCAGTCCTGACGACTTCACCGTCAATTATAAGATTGATGCAGCTTTTGCCCGGATTATATGCACCTCCGATCAGGAAGTTCAGACAGTTTCTTGTAATTTCAAATTCAGGAGAAGTAATCTTTCCTGTTGACCTGCCTTCATTACTGTAGCTATCGACATAATATCTGCCGACGCGACCCATTACCGCACCCTGCCTGTATAATGAGACATCTGTCGGTGATTCATAGAAAGATTCGCCCTCCATGTCCCATTCGTCTATACCACGTTCAAAGTCGAAGAGCACATCACCCTGAGGGACATGATCATATGTCAGCTGTCTGGCAAAATCTTCATCCAGGACAAAACGGGTACCATCAAAATCACCTACGAAATATTGTCCGGTGTAAGGCTGGACGCTTATCGCGATCACCCATTTGATATTATCAGGATTGCCGTCAACGGCCAAAGGGAAGAAATCGACACATTCCCAGACTCCGTTGACTGATCCCCAAGGACCGAAATCGCTCATGAATTCCCAATCAATCAGATTGACCGAGCTGAAGAACTTCACCTTAGGAGCCTCCGCCCAACCTATTGCCATGATCCATTTCTGCGTCTTGTCATGCCAGAATATCTTGGGATCGCGTATTTCCCTTGAATTGATGTTCAGTACAGGATATTTCTCCTCGTACCTCTTCCATGTGGCACCTTCATCGGTACTGTAGGACATTCCTATTACCTGAGTTCTGAACGGCTGGAGTTCATTATGATAATAGGCCAGCCATGCATTCTTTCCGAATCCTGCGACATTATCTTCATCGACTACAATCGAACCGGACCCTCCAAGACGGCCGGCCATCATCTTACGTCTGATTTCATCCTTCTCAGCCTCAGACACAGAAGGGTCGGCAAGCATAGCCCTCAGTTCGTTGAGCCTTCTGGCCGCATCCGTGGCTGTCCAATGAACGAAATCAGTTCCATAATAACGTCCCCAGGCGTTATAATACTTCCCGTCATGATAAAACAGACCGGTAGGATCTCCTGAAGGATAGAAGTGGTAATCGGGATTGAACCTCAGATATTCCTGTTTCTGAATCCTTTGAGCACCGGCTCCCGAAGACATGAACAGGCATAAGAAAGCAATGATAAAAAGTTTATACTTCATGCTGCTGATGGTTATTAGTGATAAATTAATGTGGTATCAGACAGGATACAAAGCCCTGAATGATGATACAAATTTATCTATCACCAGACTGCAGAAATGAAACAAATGTTTCGAAAAATATAAAATTTGTTACATCGCTATCTTTTGCGCGAGCGGGTATCGTTCGGCATTTCACCGAAGTACTCCTTGTAGCATTTTGCAAAATAACTTGGTGAAGAGAAGCCTACCTGATAACTTACTTCGGCTACAGTAAGATCCGTTGACGCCAGCAACTGCCGCGCAGACTTGAGGCGGGTGATGCGGATGATTTCGACCGGTGTATAATTCGTGAGAGTCTTAATCTTTCTGTACAACTGGACACGACTCATTCCGAACAGTGTCCCGAGCGTCTCCACACTCAGTTCAGAATCATCGATACGCTCCGCTATGGCCTTCTTGAAGTCGGCAACGAAATCCTTGTCGGTCTTGCTGACGTTCTCCTCAGCCAATGAAACCACATCTCCGAAAACAGACTTTATCCTCTTCCTGTTTTCTATCAGCGACCAGACCTGAGCGGAAAGTACACGGGAATTGAACGGCTTGGCCATATATGCATCGGCACCGCACTCCAAGCCCTTCACCCTCTGCTCATCAAGCGAGCATGCCGTGAGCATAAGGACAGGGATGTGTGAGGTATTGACTTCGCTCTTCAGGCGACGGCAGCATTCCAGGCCGTCGATTCCCGGCATCATGACATCGCATATGATGACATCAGGAATATTGTACATGGCAGCCTGAATTCCCTGAGTGCCGTTGGAGGCTTCAAGCACAGTGAACTCATCACAGAACAGTGAACCTATCAGAGTCCGGATATCAGGATTGTCGTCGATTATCAGCAAAGTATTCTGAGCTTCTGGCTTATGCTCTTCTTCTACAGAAATGTCAGCAAGCTCAGACATAACCCTTTCACCGGAAATAAGATTGACCGGCTCGGTCAGATCACCTTCTATCGGTGTAACAGGAAGGGTTACAGTGAATGCCGTACCATCCTTGGGAGAACTTTCAACTTCGATCGTGCCTCCCTGCATGTCAACGAAAGTCTTGACTAAGGCGAGACCGATGCCGCTTCCGTCAGAATGTGTGGAGTCTATCTGATAGAAACGCTCGAATATGCGGCGGATATTTTCAGGTGAAATGCCGGAACCGCTGTTGGTAATGACACATCTGTGCCAGTCGCAGCCGTCTATTTTCAATCTTGTAAGAACGACATCAACCGTTCCGTTCTCAGGAGTAAATTTGAATGCATTTGCCATCAGATTGAAAAATATGCGTTCTGTCTTTTCTCCGTCCAATGTATTGGAGTAGTCATATTTCCTGTCGATGTCCAAAGAGAGGTGTATATGTTTCTTGAGTGCGAGAAGAGAGAACGAATCTATCCATTTCTCCATGCAGTCTGCAAGGTCAAGGCCGCTGAGATTCAATGTAGCCTTGCCGTTTTCATATTTCCTGAAGTCGAGAATCTGATTGACTAGGCGCAGAAGAACATTTACATTCTTGTCAACTATCTTCAGCAGTTTCTTCTCTTTCTCATCCAGATGTTCGGAATTCTGCAACTGGCCGACAGGATCCGCGATCAAGGTAAGAGGTGTTCTGAAATCATGGCTGACGTTGGTAAAGAACATAAGTTTGGCGTGCGTCGCCTCTTCAAGTTCGTGATTAAGAGCAAGAAGCTGCCCCCTCTGATCTTCAAGCTTCTCCTTCTGATGATTGAGTTTTCTGTTAAGGACATTCTTCTGCTTCAGATTCCGGAAGAGGATGATTATAAGGCAGGTAAGGACAACCAGGAAAATAATCGAAACATAAAGAAGAGTTGTCTGAGCCGAATGTTTTTCCCAATATGCATCCACTTCCATCCTTAATGTCTCGATTATACTTACCTGATGACGTACTTCATCAGAGAGACGTGCCATAAGATTGGCATTTGTATTCTCTATCAACGCAATATCGAGAGACGTATTTCTTGCAAATGATCTGTGCTTGAGAATCTTCAGTGCAGTCTGAATCACCACATCGCCACCCGTAGGATAAAGCACAGAGGCATCAAGTTCTCCCTTGATTATAGCCTCGACTCCAAGTCCATGGCCAGGCAGTGCGTCAACTCCGACAAACATTATGTCATTCAACGGATCGATAGACATGGCCGCATTGAAGGCACCTTTGGCCATCGGGTCGTTCTGAGCCACTATCATATCTACATCAGGGTACGACCTCAACAAAGAATCCGTCACTTCCTGCGCCACATCATTCCTCCAATGTGCATCAACAGAAGAAATGATCTCGATTCCGCTTCCCTCCATCCCTCTGATGAATCCATTATGCCTCTCGACAGACGGAGTGGACCCCGGAAGTCCCCTGATCTCGATGATCTTCTGCCCCGGTTCCAATACTGTCCTCACATATTGAGCCTGAAGATAGCCGACCTGTTCGTTGTCAGCTCCGATGAATGCCGTATATTTCTCACCATGTACATTTCTGTCAACCACAATGACCGGGATACCGGCATCAAAAGCTTCTTCAACAGCAGGAGTAACGCCTCCGGCTTCATTCGGCGCTACAATAAGAAGATCGACTTTCTTACGGATAAAATATCTTATGTCATCACACTGGATTTCATTATCACCGCCTGCGGAACGGATTTCGAGAGATATTTCATGACTGAGCATCGCCTCACGATGCATCTCGTTATTCATCTTGTCTCTCCACTCGTCATTGCTGCACTGGGAAACACCTATCATATACTGTTGCTGGGCTGACCTACCGCAGGACACGATGACAACACAAATCAGAAATGGTAATAGTTTATGCATAGATCCGTAGTCATTTTTTACAAACTTACAGAAAAGTTTTCAATTTCTGTTCTATTTGATAGCAAAAGAGACATTTCGACACCTATATATAATAAAGCCACCGGCAACGGCTGAACGCTACCGGTGGACATGAATGATCGGAGACCGTATTAGTTCTGGTGTGCAGGCCTGAGAAGGTCGAGAACAACCTTCACAGGATTGAAGGTAGCGAGCGGAACCTCTACGAAAAGGGTGTTCCAGTTGCTCATGGCACCGTTCCAGAGACCTGGGAGTTCGAGAGCCTTGAGTTCGCGTCCCTGATAACTCTTGGAACTGATGAATCCCGCATCCTCATCCACATACTTGAGGAGGTCGAAACTATCTCCCTTATAGTCGTGGAGGCAGCATACGATGTCAACAGGATTGAAATGTGTCGCAGAAGCGAGTGCGTTGCGCGCGTGGTCATCAGACATGTTGATCTGAACGCTTTCAAGGACCTGGAGCGAAGTCGAACCGTCCTTCTCGGCAATGATGAAAGGACCGCCTCCAGGCTCGCCCTGATTCTTCACCATTCCGGCAACTCGTACCGGACGGTTGAGTTTCTCACGAAGAGCGGCAACCCTTTCCTTAGGAGTCTCGGATGCCGGCATCTCGATGCAGAGGACATCCTTGAGGAAGGTCTCGATGTCGTCGCAGAGTGCGACTGCCTCCGGTGTCGCAGCAAGATCTTCATACACAGGATCATAGCCCGGCACTCCTACAGTGGTGTTTCTTGAGCCCTGAAGAGGTGTGCAGACAGCATCGAGTTCGCGGAGATAGCCGTGGAGAGTGTCACGGAGTTCGAGAGCCTTTCCAAGAAGCACCTTCTTCCAGGTTGCTGTCTCAGGAAGGAGTCTTTCATTCGCCACATTGTCGATATTCTTGATGGAAACGACCTCTTCCCTGATGTTGTTGAGATTATGGATGAGGGCACCGTGACCGGCAGGACGGAAAAGGAGAGAGTCGGTCTCTGTCCTGAAAGGCTTGTTTTCCACATCCACAGCCACAGTGTCGGTAGCCTTGTCCTGGAATGTGAAAGTGATGTTGTATGCCACGCCATATTTAGTCTCGTATGCATCCTTGACTTCTTTATAAGCCTCCTCGAAAAGATGCTGGTGCTCAGGAGAGATGGTCACAACAAGATTTGCAGTACCGTCCTCGTTCCTCATGTAGTTCTGCGCCTCTACAAGATGCTCTGCAAATGCAGTACGGATCTCACCGTCAGTATATTTATGGAACTTCAGGACACCCTTAGGTTTCGAGCCGTAGCCAAGTCCTTCGTCTGTAAGGGTCTTGGCAAGCACATCCTTGCGATACTCAGGGCATCTGCATGTCTGCTCACCGAAAAGTTCAGGAGTGTAGAATGCAAATTCGGCGATTCTGTCAACGAACTTAGCCGCAGGAGCATCGTCAGCAAGTTCCTTACCCTCCTTCAAGGCATCAAGTCCGCTGAAAAGGTCCTTGAACATACGAGAAGCCGCACCTGAGGCAGGGACGAACTTGCACTTGCCGTTTATCTTTGCTCCCTCATAATACCTGACGGCGGCCTCGACAGCCGTATCGTCAAGAACCTGGATACCTTTTTCAGGAGTAGCAGGAGCCACGATCTTCATCCATGGGAAGCCTTTTCTGAAGCGCTCCACCTGTTCTTCAACCGTCTGTACAGACGAGCCTCTCTGCTCAATCTGGGCAACATCTTCTTTTGTAAACATAGATCAGTGAATTATATGGTTATTCTATATATATTTCTCTGCGATACTCGTAATGAGAGCGCATCTTCTCGAAATTATGAGGTTCCATCCTGAACCTGAAATCATCTGTAAAGATAGGATAATTATATTGAAAAACTGCCGCAACCTCACCCTGTTTCTTGTCATGAAGATCCAGAAGGACCGGTTCATGATCTGGAATATCATTCTCCGGATAGAAATCATACAATTCACAGATACCGAAATGACGTGCAACTGCCCGTACAGACATCGCGGTACCGTTCTGCTTGCCCTGATAAGAATATCCGGCAATATGAGGAGTCGCCACATCCACAAGCTCTATCATATCCTCGTCAACATCTGGCTCGTTGTTCCATGTATCGATTATTGCGGCACCCAATTTAGGATAAGCCTCCTTCAAGGCTGCTTCATCCATGATCTCACCGCGGGCCGCATTGATGAATATGGTTCCGGGCTGCATCTGAAGAAAGAAATTCTCATCCGCCATCTTTCTGGTCGAATCATCGAGCGGAACATGCAAAGTGACGATCTGAGAATTCGCAAGAAGGTATTCGAGAGAGCAGAAGCCTTCCTCACCTTCCACTGAAGCACGGGGCGGATCGCATCTGAGGACATTGAACCCGAGGTAAGAGGCCATTTCCTCGACCTTGCGGCCGACATTGCCCACTCCTATGATTCCGAAATTCATTCCGTCAAGCCTGATCGACTTTCTGGCCGCCACTCCGTACAATGCAGAAAACACATACTGCATCACTCCTCCGGCATTGCATCCCTCGGCATTATGCACTTCGATTCCTCTTTCAGAACAATAAGGAAGATCTATATGATCCGTACCGATTGTAGCGGTAGCTATGATCCTTACCCGAGTATTGTCCAGAAGTTCCGCATTGCATCTGGTCCTCGTCCTTATGATCATCGCATCGGCATCCACGATGTCATCATGGGTTATGGATCTGCCATCGATATATACGACTTCCGCATAAGGTTCGAATACCCCTTCAAGAAACGGTATATGTTTATCTGCTACTATCTTCATATCAAGTATATTGTCATTTCAACACCAAAGACTTTACTGCCGGGCCTCCTCTTCCGTCCCTTACGAAAAGACCGTCTTCGTCAAGGATCTCATTCATTCTCCGAAGAAGGACATCCTTCTGAAAATAAAGTCTGTTACGCACTACAGACGAACTGATGATGCAATACGCGACTCCCCTTTCGAAATTCACATCAAGAGTATATCGTGAAGCTCCGGAAACCACATTCCATGCCTCGGTCACCCGCTGGCGGTTTATCCCTGAAGCAATCTTCATTTCGCGGATGAACTGGGATACAAGTTCCTGCATTCCGACAGCTTCTTTTCTTCTGATTCCGTTTCCCATCGCTATATCCGTGTAAATCTACCTGCCGCGGTTTCATAATATACCCTGTCCTGGGTAAGTCCGTCAACTATCCCGGCCATCCTCACCTTATTGCTGTCGGTTATGAATATCTGACCGAAATCATTACCGGAAACCATCTGAAGAAGATTGGAAATCCTCGTCATGTCGAGCTTGTCAAAGACATCATCAAGAAGAAGGAGAGGTGCAAATCCGTAATTTCTCTTCATTATGTCATACTGAGCGAACTTCAGCGAAACCAGAAAAGACTTCTGCTGTCCCTGAGAGCCGCAGCGTCTGATCGGATGGCCGTTCATGGTGAACAATATGTCATCCCTCTGAATGCCTGAAGTCGTATATTTCAGCATCCTGTCCTTCTCGAAGGATGCCTGGAGAAGCTGATCCAGTCCTGCCTTGTCCAATTCGGACTCATATTCAATGTCGATCTGTTCGGAACCTCCGGAAACCGCCCTGTAATACTCCGAGACAACCGGCCTCAGTTCCGACACGAATTTCTTCCTCGACTGATATACCGGTTCGGCCAATGCCGACATCCTCATGTCTATGACCTCCAGAAGCGAACGGTCGGCATCCGGCTCCTTGAGCATCCTGTTGCGCTGGAGCAGAAGCCTGTTATACTGCTGGAGCGAAGTCATGTATTCCTTGTCCATCTGGGAAAGCACGGCATTGACAAAGCGACGGCGCTCATCCCCGGAGTCGCTCACAAGGGAAATGTCCGATGGCGACACCATCACGACCGGAAGTACACCGATATGCTCCGACACTTTCGAATACGGCTTGTCATCCCTGCGTACCTTCTTCTCTCCTTTTGCAGTCATCCTGACTGCGAATCTGCTCTTCAATCCGTTCTCCATACGGTAAGTCCCGGCTATGGAGAATTCTTCGGTACCATATCTGAAAGTGAATCTGTCAGAAGTTGCAAAAGCGCTCTTGGTCATCGACAGATAATGGATCGCATCAAGAAGGTTCGTCTTGCCCTCACCATTATTGCCGCTGATGCAGTTGATGTTCGGCGAGAACTCCAGTTCCTGAAGCTCGATGTTTCTGAAATCCGAAATGACTATTTTTTCAAGAATGGGCATAGACTGTCGGTATATCTCTGCAAAGTTATGCAAAAAACAGGAAACTCGTCAATTCCAAGGATCAAACTCTACGCCGAAGGATACGTTCTCTCCTGTACCGGCTCCTGACTCAGGCAATGATTCCGAAGTCTCATCGATGAGGAATACTGCCAATCTGTTGTACCCGGTATCCTCATCCCATATGTCATCGTTCGCGAGACGGATCGAGAATAAAGGATTGTCATGAAGAGTCTCCTTCGGGTCCGGAAGATTAAGATATAAAGTACATGTACCGGAGGCCTCTGAAGGAATCCTTATGGTCTTTTCCATCGTCACTGTCTCCCCTGCAAACCAGTAACGCGGATCGACATCATCACACTTGAATACAGTCTTGACTCCGTTTCCGTCAACAAGGACCAGTTCGACTGCGCGTCCGTTCATCGGAGCCGCGAAACCGGTATTCCTTATCTTGAGAATGACATGGAAGTCCTCTCCCGCCACTGCGCAAGACGGATGCCATAGATCCGAAAGCGACAGTCTGTAGCCGAGACGACGCTTGATCTCATCAATACATCCGCTGCTGTTCCATCTTCCGATCACATCCTGATTGTAATCATTGTTAAGATATGTCCAGTGATAATCCTCCATATCCTGAAGAGAATTGCTACATGTGCAGTACTCTGACAATGCGCAAGTCTCACCGCCCATCAGGACATATCTCGTATCCTTCCTCCAGTACTCGCGGGTCTCTTCAGCGCCGAATGTACCCTGATCCGAACCTGAAGCACCGAAGCAATCGTTGAAACATGACAGACGCGCGAGATCAGACCCGTTGTAGGCCGTAGCGACAGTAAGGGTATCAATATAGCTCTCAGCATACATCATCCTTTTGAACATAGGGGTACGCAGGGCTACGGTGCGGTCTGACGGCATGGCATCCAGGAGGGCGTCCACGACTTCCTTGCGCAAGGCATGTTCATCCTCGGTCTTGGGGTTGAATACGAAGTTATCCGTATAGTACCACTCTCCCCAGACTCCTATGAAACCTGCCTGCAGGCACATGATGACGTCTCCGTATTCCCGGAATATCGGAGTCAGCTGTTCTATGTGGCGGGCCACCCATTCAGGTGAGGCATCCCACGGCTTGTCATCTTCTCCGGCACTGTCCTTATACGAGAATCTGAGCACACATTTCGCTCCGTTGTCACGCAGAAGCTGCATCTCGTTTCTGACGCGCTGAAGAAAACTGTCCGCAATATCGGAAGTCATATAATCAGTAAGATAATGCCCTATATGGAATATGGTACGTTTCTCAATTCTTGCAGCCAGTATATCTGTCTTTGAAACAGGATACCCCGTACTTCTCGCCGAATAGAATCCACGTTCAGGATTGGCGATATCTTCATCAGACTCAGTGAATGACAGATGAACTGATCCTCCGATTCCGTCCAGATCGACGCAAGGCATTGAAAGTATTGTGGAGCGGAGTATCTCGTTGGTAGAAACGGACGTATTAAGGACTATGTCAACGTCTTCGGAATTCGTGACCGTAACCTTGAAACCTTTGGAGAACCTGACCGGAGGAAGAGATATATAGAAGGATGTCTCCGAATCATCGGAAAGGCTGACACCGTCTCCGCAGTCAAGAGTCACCGAAGTACAGGACCCGTCCGACATTTCAATGACAGGAGCACTTCCGTCAGAGTAAGCGGTCACGACGGCCGGACCGGACAGTATTTCCGAATCATTACCCTCTATTCTGACGGACTTCACTGTGCCGGAGCCCTTGAAGCTGAGCTTCATCGTTCCCATCACATTCCTGAATTTCAGAGAGTGGTCATCAACGGTCTGCGAAACCGCAGTCATCGGAAACGAGCCGTCGGCAAAACTGCCTGCCGCATAGGACTGGGTCTGTGGAAGAACGACATTACCGATCTCATATGCGGAGCTTCCGGAACCGGCAGGATTGCAAGAAAGGGATTCCATATAAGGATAAAAGGCTACATTAGGGAAGGAGTCCCCGGACTCTTCGGAACCGCTTATCATGGCAAACACACCCTGACCTGTACCTGCCGAAGCATCGGTAACCTGATAGACATCTGCATCGGAACGTCCTCGGAATATCGCAAGTCTGTCTCCCTTGGACCATACTATACCTGCATCTCCGGACAATGCAGTCCTGGTCTGAGAGCCCAGCGGCTCCGCAACAGCGGTAAAGTCAGTCCCGCCGGGACACGGACCGTCGGCAATCACTTCACGGCAACCGGTAAACAGAAGCGACGCCTGAACAAGAATAAACAAAAACTTCTTCATATAAACCTCATCATTTACCAGCCCCATGATCCGGTAACTTCCTCAAGACCTTCAAGATCGCTCTGACACAACAGGCCCTCGAAACTGATTTCGATCACATGAGCAACAGGAGTATCGTATGAAACTTCATTCATGATAAAACATTTTGAAGAAGTAAAGATACAACTATAATTTAAATAAAGAAACTCTTTGAATTCTTCTCCGGGAAATTTTATTGAAAAAAGAATATTTCTCATTTTAGTGATGTGTAAAAAGTTTCGGGCCTTTGTGGTTTTGACAAAATTTCCTAAATTTGCGGGCTGTTTGTACATCGTACTCTCCGACCTTCACCTGAAGAGTACCCGAACACATTGAAAGACAAATGATAAAACTAACAGATATGGCTAAAGAAATCAAAAATCAGAATGCCGAAGCAGTCGTTGAGGCAGTCTCCAAGACAGAGAAGTTCTTCAACGAGAACGGCAAGCTTCTTTCCATCATTGCAGTTGCAGTGGTTGTAATCGCAGCAGGTATCTTCTGCTGGTTCAAGTTCGCATATCAGCCTAAGGTCGAAGAGGCCCAGGGCCAGATGGCATATGCTGAGCAGAATTTCCGCGCAGGTGACTTCGAACTTGCCCTCAACGGTGACGGCAACGTGCTCGGTTTCGCACAGGTTATCGACGAGTACGGTGCGAAGGCCGGCAAGTCGGTTTACTTCTATGCAGGAGTATGCGAGCTCCAGCTCGGAAACTGGGATGCAGCCATCAGGTATCTCAACTCATACAAGGGTAAGGATGCCATCCTCAAGGCTCGCGCTACAGCATGCATCGGTGACGCATACGTAGGTCTCGAGAACTACGGCAAGGCTCTCGGATATTTCGAGAAGGCCGCTGCAATGGCTGACAACATCTATGCTGCAGGCTATCTCCTCAAGGCCGGCGTGACAGCTGAGAAGCTCGGACAGAACGCAAAGGCACTCGAGTGCTACAAGAAGATCAAGGATCAGTATCCTTCATCAATGGAAGGCTACGATGTTGACAAGTATATCGGAAGAATCGAAAACAGATAATCATGGGAAGAGCGTTTGAGTTCCGCAAGGAAAGAAAATTCAAGAGATGGGGTCATATGGCCCGTGTATTCACCAAGATCGGAAAGGAAATCACAATTGCTGTAAAGCAGGGAGGTCCGGACGTAACAGGTAATCCACGTCTCCGCGCACTTATCCAGACAGCTCGAAGCGAGAACATGCCTAAGGATAATATCGAGCGCGCCATCAAGAGGGCTACAGACAAGGATCAGGCTGACTACAAGGAGGTTGTATTCGAGGGTTACGGTCCTCATGGAATTGCTGTCCTCGTCGAGGCAGCTACCGACAACAACAACCGCACTGTAGCAAACGTACGTTCATATTTCACAAAGAGCGGCGGATCGCTCGGAACTTCAGGCAGTGTTGACTACATGTTCGACCGCAAATGTATGTTCCGCATGAAATCTGCCAACCCATACGATCTGGAAGAGCTCGAACTTGAGCTTATCGACTATGGTGTGGAGGAGATCTTCGAGGAGGAAAATGAAAACGAAGAAATGGAAATCGTTCTCTACGGAGAGTTCACCGCATTCAACTCAATCCAGAAATGGATCGAGGACAACGGATACGAGCTCATCGCAGCAGAGTTCACAAGACTTCCTAATGTCGAGCTCAAGGTGCTTGAGGGCGATGCAAAGGCTGATGTCGAGAAACTCATCGAGCGTATCGAGGAGGATGACGACGTTCAGAATGTATATACTACGATGCAGCCGTAATGCGGAAGTTGCAATTTCATCTGACGGTGACCTCGATAAGGTCACCGTTTTTTTCGCCACTTACTGCAGAGTGTGGCGTTTTTTAGGATAATGGGTGGCATTTGGTTTGAAGAATGCGAAAAAATGCTATCTTTGCCAAATATGCCTTTTTTAGAAAGGTGATTTCACAACCGCAAAAACAGTTGGAAAAACACTAATTATATGAGTATTCAACAGGAAAAGATCAAAGAACTGGTAGAGCGCAGAGCAACTGCGAAAATGGGCGGAGGCCAGAAAAGGATTGACGCTCAGCACCAGAAAGGCAAGCTGACCGCACGTGAGAGGCTTGCACTGCTCCTCGACGAAGGAAGCTTCGAAGAGTTCGACATGTTCGTGCAGCATCGCTGTACTAATTTCGGCATGGACAAGACAAAGTTCGACGGAGACGGCGTTGTTACTGGCATGGGTACGATTGACGGACGTCTTGTATATGTGTTCGCACAGGATTTCACCGTCACCGGAGGCTCTCTCTCGGAGACCATGGCTCAGAAGATATGCAAGGTCATGGACATGGCGGTACGTAACGGAGCACCGTTCATCGGTCTCAACGATTCAGGCGGAGCAAGAATACAGGAAGGCGTATGTTCTCTTGCCGGTTTCGGTGAGATATTCGAACGAAACATCCTTGCATCCGGCGTCATTCCTCAGATTTCCGGAATCTTCGGTCCATGTGCCGGAGGCGCAGTATATTCACCTGCCCTTACCGACTTCACAGTCATGATCAAGGATACTTCATATATGTTCCTTACAGGTCCCGGAGTCGTCAAGACCGTAACAGGAGAGACCGTGACACAGGAGGAGCTCGGTGGCGCCAGCGTACACGCAACCAAGAGCGGAGTCGCGCATTTCGCTGCAGAGAATGAAGAAGAAGGGATTCAGACCATCAAGGCTCTGCTCGGATTCCTTCCTTCAAGCAACCGTGAAGAAGCTCCTTTCGTAGAGACATGCGACCCTGCCGGGAGAGTTGATGACGCTCTCAATGATATAATTCCGGACAATCCCAACAAGTCATACGACATGTATCAGGTCATCGGCAGCATCGTCGATGACGGGAAGTTCCTTGAAGTCCACAAGAGCTGGGCGAAGAACATCATCGTCGGATTCGCACATATGAACGGACGTTCGGTCGGCATCGTTGCCAACCAGCCTAAGATACTTGCAGGAGTCCTTGACATCAATGCTTCACGCAAGGCTGCACGTTTCGTACGTTTCTGCGACGCATTCAACATTCCTCTTGTGACTCTCGTTGACGTTCCGGGATTCCTCTGCGGAACACAGCAGGAATACGGCGGCATCATCACCAACGGTGCAAAACTTCTTTACGCTTATGGTGAGGCAACAGTTCCGAAAGTGACTGTGACACTACGCAAATCATACGGCGGTGCACATATCGTGATGAGCTGCAAGCAGCTTCGCGGAGACATAAACTATGCATGGCCGTCTGCAAACATCGCAGTAATGGGTGCGGAAGGTGCAGTGGAGATCCTTTACTCGAAGGATATCAAGGCTATGACAGACCCGGCAGAGCAGGCTAAGGTCGCCGAGGAGAAGAAGTCCGAATACAACGACCTCTTCTGCAATCCATACAATGCGGCATCATACGGCTATATCGATGATGTCATCGAGCCACGCAACACACGTTTCCGTGTGATCAGAGCACTTGAGCAGCTTGCCGGCAAGGAGCAGGAGAATCCTTGGAAGAAGCATGACAACCTCCCACTCTAAAGAATCTGCAACATGAATACGTTTATGCTATTGCAGACATCCGAAAAAGTCCTGGCAAAGAGTGCCGAGATGTTGGAGAAAGACCCTCACGGAGCGATCATCACACTCGTATCCGTAACTGTGGTTTTCACGGCCCTGCTCATTCTCTGGGGCGCCTACACCTTTATCGGCAAACTGTCTTCAGGACAGATAAAGCTTCCTGAACGCAAGAAGAAGGCACCGGCACCGAAGGCTGCCGGCACGGCTCCGGACAAAGAAGTCGCTGCCGCAATCGCCCTTGCACTTGACCAGGAAATGAACGGAGAAGTCTATGCCGCAATCGGCACGGCTCTGCACCTTTATTTGAACGACACGGTTCACGATTTAGAAAGTTATGTAATCACCATCAAACGCAAATGACAGTCATGAAAGAATATAAATTCAAGATCAACGGCAACGATTATAATGTTGCTATCAACTCAGTAGAAGGCAATCTCGCATCAGTAACAGTGAACGGCACGCCATATCAGGTAGAGCTTGAGAATGCTCCGGCAGCCGCTCCTGTCCAGGCAGTACCTGCAACACCGGTTGCTGCACCTGCACCAGCCGCTGCAGCTCCGGCTGCTTCTCCGGCACCTCAGCCGTCAGGAGCAGGAAAGGCAGTGACTTCACCTCTCCCGGGCGTGATCATAGCGCTCAAGGTGAATGTAGGGGACACCGTGAAGCCCGGTCAGGTCGTAGCTGTGCTCGAAGCAATGAAGATGGAGAATGACATTGAAGCCGAATTCGGCGGAACAGTCACAGCCATCAATGTAGCCAAGGGTGATTCAGTACTTGAAGGTGCTTCAATCGTTACCATCGCGTAATCTTATAGCAGAGAACCATGAATACAGTAGTTGAAAGTCTGCAGCAGTTCTGGGGCTACACCGGCTTCGCCAACATGACCTGGCAGCATATACTGATGATAATCATCGGTATAGCCTTCATAACAGTTGCAATTCTGAAGGATTGGGAACCTCTTCTTCTGGTTCCGATCGGATTCGGAATGATCATCGGAAACATTCCGTTCACCGAAGGACTTCAGGTCGGAATCTATGAGCAGGGTTCAGTCATGAACATCCTCTACCAGGGTGTCCAGAAAGGATGGTATCCGCCATTGATCTTCCTGGGTATCGGTGCCATGACCGACTTCTCGGCCCTGATTTCCCAGCCGAGGCTGATGCTTATCGGAGCCGCTGCACAGATCGGTATCTTCGGAGCATACGTAATCGCCCTTCACATGGGATTCACACCGGCAGAATCAGGTGCCATCGGCATAATCGGAGGAGCTGACGGTCCGACAGCCATCTTCCTTTCGTCAAAGCTTGCACCCCATCTCATGGGAGCGATCGCTGTATCGGCATATTCCTACATGGCTCTTGTGCCGGTGATCCAGAGACCGATAATGCTGCTCATGACGACCAAGAAGGAAAGACTTATCCGTATGGCTCCTCCAAGAGTGGTCAGCCAGAGAGAGAAGATAATCTTCCCTATAGTAGGTTTCATCCTCACAGCCCTCATCGTTCCATCCGGAATGCCGCTTCTCGGCATGCTCTTCTTCGGAAACCTTCTCAAGGAAAGCGGAGTGACAAAGAGACTTGCCGAAACCGCACGCGGACCGCTCATCGATGTTGTGACAATCCTAATCGGAGTGACAGTGGGATGTTCTACTCAGGCGAATGTGTTCCTCACAGTCAATTCCGTGAAGATCTTCGCACTCGGCCTGATGTCCTTCGTCATCGCTACAATCTGTGGTGTAGGATTCGTAAAGATCATTAATCTATTCCTCAAGGAAGGACGCAAGATCAATCCGCTCATCGGTAATGCAGGTGTGTCTGCCGTTCCGGATGCTGCACGCGTATCACAGAATGTAGGCCGCGAGTTCGACAAGAACAACCACCTTCTCATGCATGCAATGGCTCCGAATGTGGCCGGCGTGATCGGATCGGCCGTAGCGGCAGGTATCCTCCTCAGTTTCCTCGGATAGCCGCTGGCACCTAACACACTGAATATCAATAAATTCATATAAATCGCTGCTGCATTCCGACAGCAGCGATTTATATTTAAAAGACTGGCACACAGTGTGTTACGCGCCAGTCTTTCAAATTTTGCAGAAAAGCAGTAAATTTGTCATCCAAAACATTTGAAATGATTCTTCCAAACGACAGAATATTGATACTGGACGGTGCGATGGGCACGATGATTCAGAGGTTCGGACTTTCTGAGGAGGACTACCGCTGCGGAACTTTTGCCGAGTGCAGGAATGAACTTTTCGGCAATAACGAATGCCTCAATCTCACCCGTCCTTCCATTATAAAGACCATACATGAGGAGTATGTCAGAGCCGGTGCAGACATTATCGAGACCAACACCTTCAGTGCCAACAGGATATCCCAGGCCGAATACGGCTGCTCTGATATGGCTGCCACCATGGCCTTCGAGGGTGCGAAGATTGCACGCGAGGTTGCAGACGAGGTCAATGCAGAGCGTTCTGAAGGACATAAGGTCTATGTTGCCGGAAGCATGGGGCCGACTTCTAAGTCGCTTTCGCTTTCTCCTGATGTGAATGACCCTTCTTTCAGGACACACACTTTCGACCAGATGAAGGAGGCCTACCGCGAGCAGGCTGAGGCTCTGCTCAGAGGCGGAGCTGACATGCTTCTGATCGAGACCTGCTTCGATGCCCTCAATGTAAAGGCCGCACTTTCCGCCATAAGTTCCATAAGCGGTGACATTCCCGTAATCATATCAGTATCAGTGGGAGACAGGAGCGGAAGGACACTTACAGGACAGACTCTTGAGGCATTCTATACCGCCGTGACACACTACCCTCTTACGGCATTCGGACTCAACTGCTCTCTGGGGGCGGCAGAGCTTACTCCACTCATAGAGGAGATAGACCGATGGTGCAGCTGCGGCATCATCTGTTATCCTAATGCCGGACTGCCGAATGAGATGGGAGGCTATGACCAGAGTCCTGACGAGATGGCTGCAGCCGTAAAGGCTATGGCAGCAAAGGGACTGATCGACATAGCCGGAGGATGCTGCGGTACTACACCGGAACATATAAAAGCAATAGCTGAAGCACTGAAAGATGTACGGCCTCGTGGTTTGTCCACCAAAACAGGCTATTTCGTGGAGAAACGGCTGAAGGTAAGCGGGTTGGAGGCTGTAACCATTGATGTGAAACAAAGCAACTTCACAAATGTGGGTGAAAGGACGAATGTTGCAGGTTCCCGTAAATTCGCCAGACTGATCAGCGAAGGGAAATACGATGAGGCGCTTCAGATTGCGGCAAGGCAGATCGAGGACGGCGCTTCCATCATCGACATAAACATGGACGACGCCATGCTCGACAGCGCAAAGGAGATGGAAAGGTTCGTCCGTCACATATCCAACGATCCGGCAGTAGCCAAGGCTGCACTGATGATTGATTCTTCGCATTGGGAAACCATCCTCGCCGGACTCAAGAACGCACAGGGAAAATGTATCGTCAACTCCATAAGTCTGAAGGAAGGTGAAGATGAATTCATCAGGAGGGCGCAGATCATAAGGTCGTTGGGAGCGTCTATGGTAGTCATGGCATTCGATGAGCAGGGACAGGCGACCACATTCGAAAGAAAGACAGAGATTTGCCGCCGTGCATACGATCTGCTCACAGAAAAGGCCGGAGTATCACCGGAGAACATAATCTTCGATGTGAACATACTTTCCATCGGTACCGGAATAGATGAGCATTCGAGGTATGGCGTGGACTTCATAGAGGCTGTAAGATGGATAAAGGAAAATCTGCCCGGAGCCCTGACATCAGGAGGCGTTTCGAATCTTTCGTTTGCATTCAGGGGAAACAATGCTGTGCGCGAGGCGATGCATTCGGCATTCCTCTACCACGCAATCAGAGCCGGACTCGATATGGCCATCGTCAATCCGTCGATGCTCCAGATCTATGACGAGATAGAACCAGAGCTTCTCAGATGCGTGGAAGATGTGATTTTCGACAGAGATTCCCAGGCTACGGAAAGACTTATCGACAAGGCTTCAAGGATGATGGCAGAAAAGGAGGCAGCACAGTCCGGCACAGTTTCCTGTAGTTCAGCAGAGGCTAAAGCAGCGGACAGCGAGGTGAATATGACTACCGTACCATTGGAGAAAAGGTTGAGCGATGCCATTGTAAAGGGACGGTCGGAGGCACTGGAAAAGGATCTGATGGAGGCCCTTGAGAAATACGGCAAGCCTGTCAGTATCATCGAAGGACCTCTGATGGAAGGAATGGAGACCGTGGGAAGGCTTTTCGGAGAAGGCAAGATGTTCTTGCCGCAGGTGGTCAAGTCAGCGAAGATCATGAAGGATGCGGTGGATATTCTCAATCCGTATATGGGTCATGAGGGCCTCATGACTGAAAAGTCTGAGCATATCCATTCTGACAGGAACGCAGACAGCAGCCAAAACATCGTTTTGGCTACAGTCAAGGGGGATGTTCATGACATCGGAAAGAATATTCTGGGGATCGTGCTGAGCTGTAACGGATTCAAGATCAAGGACCTGGGAGTAATGATTGATAAGGAGACAATTCTGGACGAGGCTGAAAGGATCAATGCGGACATCATTGCAGTCAGCGGACTTATCACTCCTTCGCTTTACCAGATGGAGGAGCTGTGCAGGGAAATGACGGCCAGGGGAATGACCACTCCTTTATTCATCGGAGGTGCGACCACATCAGCACTGCATACCGCAGTAAAACTGGCAACCCTCTATGACCATGTGTTCCATGGTGCCGATGCTTCTTCATCAGCTGTGCTTGCAAAGAAGTGCATGATGGACAGGAAGGCGTTTGAAGATGAACAGCACAGAGAGCAGGAAAGACTTAGAGATCTGTATGCCGAGGGGCACGCCACCACTTCCCCGGCAGAAACGGATGAGGGCACACGATATGGTTTCCCGTATGATAGTTATCCGGACAAAAGACCGGCGGACATTCCGCTCAGACAACTCTCAGCCGAAGATGTGATGCCATATTTCGACTGGAAGTTGTTCTATGCGATCTGGGGAGTGAAATACGGGAATGCCGTGCCGGAAGTGGCTGAACTCATGCAGTTGAGAAGAGATGCGGAAGACGAGATAGCGGGAGGACGGTTCAGGATAATGCTTGAATGCAGATTTATCGACGGTTGTTCGGACGGAATATCCATCATCACCGACGAAGGAAAGATTCCGATGATGAGGCAGGAAGGCGGCAAGGGATTGTCACTGTGCGATTTCGTGATCGATGAAGGAAGCGGCAGGAAATCACCTTTCGGGATCTTTGCGATATGTGTCCAACCTACAGATGTACATGTGGCGGGCTGCAGTTGTCCGGCATGCACCAACAGATATGAAGACCTGGTGGCAAGGACCGTCAGACAGACACTTGCGGAAGCCGCTTCGGAATGGATGAGCAATAAAATCAGGGAGGAGATTCTTCGCTACGCTCAGAATGACAAGCTTCAGACCGGCAAGATTAAGAATGCAGATCTTAAGAACGACGACATCAAGATCATCAGACCGGCTGCCGGTTATGCTTCATGCCCCGACCACACTCTCAAGAAGGACATACTTGAAATGCTTGGTGAGCATGTACATGTCTGCAATGAAGAGTGCTGTCACGGCCACGGGCATGGAAACGGCCACAGCAGCGAAGGGATAGGCATCAGCCTGACGGACAGTTATGCCATGACCCCTGAAGCAAGCATATGCGGAATGATGTTCATTCATCCTGAAGCATGCTACCCGGACATCAGGAAGATAGGCAGGGCGCAGTACGACCGATATGTGAACCAAAGAGAGATGGACGCCGGCACGGCACGCCGCTTCCTCGGATACCTGTTGTAGAGGTGTGCCCGGTAAAGCATTAAACATCAACATCTTGACTTCTTAAGGGTACCCGAATTCAAGCACCCCATAAATCAATAAACGATTGACCCACAAACAGTTACCTGACACACTAAAAATATGAAAGTATCCGAGATCCTGGCGACAAGCAGCAAGGCATATCCTTCGTTAGAGATTGTACCACCTATGAGGGGACTCACAAAAGAAGAACTTCTGGAGAACATCGCTCCGTTCATGGAATTCAGTCCTAAATACATAAATGTGACCAGTCACAGGGACGAATACGAATACCGCGAGGAAGGAGACGGCAGTTTCAGACGTCACCTCGTACGCAACAGGATAAGCGAGACCACAGTCTGCGCGGCAATCATGTCGAGATACGATGTGGAGGTAGTGCCGCATCTGATATGCGGAGGAGCCACAAAGGAAGAGATAGAAAGCAGGCTGGACAATCTTGCTTTCCTGGGAATCAATAACATCGTTGCACTGAGAGGTGACTGCATCTCTGGCGAAAAGCGTTTCTCCCCTACTCCGGGCGGATACGGATATGCAAGCGAACTGGTACAAGGCATCCGAAGCTATCAGGGAAGCAGCACATACAGACGCAGCAGAGGACTGGAAGCTGATGACAGATATTTCTGCATAGGAGTCGGAGGATATCCGGAAAAGCATTTCGAGGCTCCGAACATAGAGACTGACATTGTCAATCTAAAGAAGAAAGTCGATGCAGGTGCCGACTATATCGTCACCCAGATGTTTTTCGACAACAAGGTATTTTATGATTTCGTCAGAAGATGCAGGGAGGCAGGAATCACCATTCCGATAATACCCGGACTCAAGCCGCTGTCAACGGCCAAACAGATAAACACGATTCCTGAAGCATTTTCATTGGACATTCCTGTCGAACTGACCGAAGAAATGAAAAAGGCAGGAGACGACAAGGAAAAGGCATACCGGACAGGAACAGAATGGTGCATAATGCAATGTAAAGACCTTATCAGTCATGGTGTTCCGGCCGTTCACTTCTACACTATGGGGCGGTCTCACAACATCACGGAAATACTGAAGGAATGTTTCTGACAGAATATAGGCGGATTTTGATATGATTTGATTAGGTTTGTTTACAATTTATTAGTAAATTTGCCGGATTAGGAAAAATTTAAAACGCAAAATATACAGATATGCAGAACAAATTGCAGGAATTGACAGACAAGCTCTATAACGAAGGTCTGTCGAAAGGAAAGCAGGAAGGCGAGGAACTTCTTGCAAAAGCTAAGGTACAGGCAGAAGAGATCGTGGCAAAGGCTCAGGCTGAAGCTGCACAGATCCTTGCAGCAGCTCAGAAACAGGCTGAAGAGCTCAAGACCAAGACAGCATCCGACATAAAGATGGCTGCAGGACAGAGCATAGCTGCCACAAAGAATGACATCGAGACACTCATCGTCGGCAAGATGACCGAAGCTGACGTAAAGAAGGCTCTCACTTCTGCCGAATTCGTCAAGGAACTCATCAAGGCTGTGGCTGAGAAATTCACTACCGATGGTCCGGTCGAGCTTGCTGTAGTTCTTCCTGAATCACTCAAGAAAGAAGTTGAGCCGTTCGTGACCAAGGAATTGGCAAAGACACTCAGTGCAGGCGTGGAAGCATCATTCTCGAAAAAGGTTTCAGGCGGATTCCGCATCGGACCGAAGGATGGCGGCTATTTCGTAAGCTTTACGGACGAGACATTCAACGAACTTATTTCAGAATATCTCAGACCTGCAACAAAGAAACTTCTGTTCGGATAATCCGGAGGGATTATTCCGCTCACGCTCAGAAAGACAATTCAAATGAAGAATTATGTTTATATAATCGCCGGCCTTCCCGACTTCACTCCTGACTGGAGACAGGGAGAAAGGAGCCTCGACGAATATCTGGGACAGATGAGAGAACTTCTTTCGGAGAAGGACAATGCTGTCATCAGTTTCATCGAGAGCGGATTCGACAAGGAAAAGATCGGTCTGGAATTCTACAAGGAGGCTCTTGCAAGCGGAAACAGGTTCATCAGGGATTTCTTCCTCTTCGACTTCAACGTACGCAACGCCAAGGTGAGATACCTCAACCAGGCCCTTTCGCGTGATCCGCAGAAGGATGTCCTGTCTCTCGCAGATCCGGAAGATGAAGAAAGAGGCATCGAACATGAAGAACCTGAATTCAAGGAGTCTGCAAGACTTCAGGCAATTCTTGAAGGGAAGGACATCCTTGCCAGAGAAAGAGGAATCGATGACCTGTACTGGGAAAAGATCGACGAACTCACACTCTTCAATTATCTTGATTTCGAGAAGATTCTCGGAATGACGGTAAAGATGATGATCATCAGGAGATGGCTTATCCTCGACGAAGAGGCAGGACGTGCTATGTTCAAGCGTCTCGTCGATGAAATACGCGGCACCTTCAAGGGTGTGGAATACACAGAAAAATAAGTAATAATAAATAATTTGATACCGTAGAAATATGAAAACAACAGGAAAAGTTACGGGTATCGTTTCCAACCTCGTCACAGTACTCGCTGACGGTCCGGTGTCGCAGAACGAAATCTGCTACATCACTGTCGGCGGAACGAAGCTTATGGCCGAGGTCATCAAGGTAAACGGCAGGAACGCTGCAGTGCAGGTGTTCGAAAGCACCCGTGGACTGAAGAACGGTGACATCGTAGAATTTGAAGACAGGATGCTTGAGGCCACTCTCGGTCCGGGACTCCTTTCAAACAGCTACGACGGACTTCAGAACGACCTAACTACCATGACCGGAGTATTCCTCAAGAGAGGAGAATACACCGACCCTCTCAACCACGAGAAGCTCTGGGATTTCACCCCGATCGCAAAGCCGGGCGACAAGGTGATTGCGGCAGACTGGCTCGGAGAGGTCAAGGAAGGCTGGCTTCCTCACAAGATCATGGTTCCGTTCAGCTTCGAGGGCGAATATACCGTGAAGTCTGTGGCTGAAGCCGGACAGTACAATATCGACAAGGTTGTCGCTGTCCTCACTGACGCATCAGGAGAGGATGTCAACGTGACAATGTGGCAGAAATGGCCTGTAAAGGTTGCCATCAAGGGTTACAAGGAAAAACCAAGGCCATCAAAGATAATGGAGACAGGTGTGCGCGCGATCGACACACTCAACCCTATAGCCGAGGGAGGCACAGGATTCATCCCCGGTCCTTTCGGCTGCGGAAAGACAGTGCTCCAGCACGCCATTGCAAAGCAGGGTGACGCTGATGTCATCCTCATGGCTGCCTGCGGAGAGCGTGCGAACGAGGTAGTGGAGATCTTCGCCGAGTTCCCTGAACTCATCGACCCGCACACAGGACGCCACCTGATGGAGCGTACAACTATCATCTGCAACACTTCAAACATGCCTGTGGCTGCCCGTGAGGCATCGGTTTACACGGCAATGACAATCTGCGAGTATTACCGCGCGATGGGACTCAAGGTCCTTCTCCTTGCCGACTCCACTTCACGTTGGGCCCAGGCACTCCGTGAGATGTCAAACCGTATGGAGGAACTTCCGGGCGCAGACGCATTCCCTGTTGACCTTTCGGCAATCATATCCAACTTCTACGCACGTGCAGGAATGGTTGTCCTCAACAACGGACAGACAGGAGCGGTCACATTCATCGGAACGGTATCACCTGCCGGCGGTAACCTCAAGGAGCCTGTGACAGAGTCAACAAAGAAGGCGGCACGCTGCTTCTATGCTCTGGAGCAGAACCGTGCGGACCAGAAGCGTTACCCGGCAGTCAACCCTATCGACTCATATTCAAAATATCTCGAATATCCTGAAATCCGCGAATATCTCAACCAGACCATCATGCCGGGCTGGGTAGAGATGGTGGAAAAGACGAAGAACATCATCCGCAAGGGTAAGGAGGCAAACGACCAGATCAATATCCTCGGTGATGACGGTGTGCCTATGAGCTACCATGAGATATTCTGGAAGTCAGAGCTCGTTGACTTCGTGATCCTCCAGCAGGACGCATTCGACGACATCGACGCACTCTGCCCTATCGAGAGACAGAAATACATGCTCGAACTCGTTCTCGGCATCTGTGACCGCGACTTCACTTTCGAGGACTTTGAAGAGTGCCGCAACTTCTTCAAGGAAATCATCAACTATCTCAGACAGATGAACTACTCTGAATTCAAGAGCGACAGGTTCAACGAGTACAAGGACAAACTTAATAATCTTCTCAGCAATGGCAACTAAGGCATTTCAGAAAACATACACACAGCTGGAGGCCATAACAAAGGCTACGGTTTCGCTCAAGGCGACAGGTGTGTCAAATGACGAGCTCGCTCTTGTCGATGGCCGCCTTGCTCAGGTGGTTAAGACCAAGGGAGACCTCGTGACTCTCCAGATATTCTCAGGAACAGAAGGCATCCCTACAGATGCGGAAGTGGTATTCCTCGGAGGAGCCCCTACCCTCAATGTGAGCGATGAACTCGCAGGACGTTTCTTCAACGCATACGGTGAGCCTATCGACGGTGGTCCGAAAGTAGAAGGAAAGACTGTCGAAATCGGAGGTCCGTCAGTGAACCCCTACAAGAGAAAGCAGCCTTCCCAGCTCATCCCTACCGGTATCGCCGGCATCGACCTCAACAACACCCTCGTATCAGGACAGAAGATTCCGTTCTTCGCCGATCCTGACCAGCCGTACAACAATGTGATGGCTCAGGTGGCTCTCCGCGCCGATGTTGACAAGATCATCCTCGGAGGTATGGGTCTTTCAAACGACGATTATCTCTACTTCAAGCATGAATTCGAGGCAGCTGGTGCACTCGACAAGATCATATCTTTCGTGAACACAACTGAGCAGCCTCCTGTGGAGCGACTCCTCATCCCTGACATGGCTCTTACAGCAGCAGAGTATTTCGCAGTGGAGAAGAACGAGAAGGTTCTCGTGCTCCTCACCGACATGACCCTTTATGCAGACGCCCTGTCGATCGTGTCGAACCGTATGGACCAGATTCCTTCAAAGGACTCAATGCCGGGATCGCTTTATTCGGACCTCGCAAAGATATACGAGAAGGCCGTACAGCTTCCTGACGGAGGATCCATCACTATCATCGCAGTGACAACCCTCAACGACGGAGACATCACACATGCGATTCCGGACAACACCGGTTACATCACAGAGGGACAGCTCTTCCTCCGTACCGATCCTGATTCTGGAAAGGTCATCATCGACCCGTTCCGTTCTCTTTCACGACTCAAGCAGCTCGTACAGGGTAAGAAGACTCGTGAAGACCATGGACAGGTAATGAATGCGTCAGTACGTCTTTATGCGGATGCACAGAATGCAAAGACCAAGCTCGAGAACGGTTTTGACCTCAGCGACTACGACCTCCGCTGTCTTGACTATGCGAAGGCATATGCCACAAGGCTTCTCGCCATTGACGTCAACCTCAAGATCGACGAGATGCTCGACACTGCATGGGAGCTCTTCGGAACATATTTCAAGAAGGCCGAGACCGGTATCAAGCAGGAGCTTATCGACAAATACTGGAAAGGTAATTAACTGTCATCCTGAGCGACAGCGAAGGATCTTTACAATAAATTATGGCAATTAAATTTCAATATAATAAGACGTCTCTGAACACATTGAACAAGCAGCTCAAGATGCGAAAGAATGCCCTCCCTACTCTGAAGAACAAGGAGTCGGCGCTTCGACTTGAGGTGAAGAAGGCCAAGGACTATTCGGAGAAACTTATTGAAGATCTTGATGCCGCCCTGAAGAGATACGACTATCTCGCAGCCCTATGGAACGAATTCCAGCCTAACCTGATCTCGATCACCGATGTGGATCTCTACACAGTCAAGGTGGCAGGTGTAAAGACACCGGCTCTAGGAGAGATCAGATATGAAATCCATGAGTTCAACGCCTTCAACTGCCCTGCATGGTATGCTGACGGAGTAGCGATACTCAAGGAACTCTCAAGGCTCGGAATCGAATCGGAGGTATATCTCGAGAAGGCCCGTATCCTGGATTTCCAGAGAAAGAAGACCACTCAGAAGGTGAACCTTTACGAGAAGGTCCAGATTCCGGGATATCAGGAGGCAATCAGAAAGATCAAACGATATATGGAAGACGAGGAGAATCTCTCCAAGGCTGCTTCCAAGATCGTGAAGAGCAGACATGCTTTAGAAGAAGAGGAGGAACAGAACAATGATAACTAAGATGACCAAATACTCCTTCATCCTCATGTCAGGAGAGAAGGAAGGTTTCCTGGAACAGCTCCAGGAGCTCGGAGTCGTTGACATCAGCCGTTCTGTCAAGCCTGTCGATCAGGACTCCGCTGAGATGCTTGCAAGAGCCACAAGGGTGAAAAAGACAATTGAAGCCCTTGAAGGCATCGACTACACAAAGGATGCTGACTTTGAAGCCATTTCGAAAGCTACGGTATCCGTAGAAACTGACCCTGTGACCTTTGTCGAGGAAAACCTGACCAGACTCGGTGAACTCAAGATTTCACGTGACAATGTGGAGAAGCAGATGAAGTCAAGACTTCCATGGGGCACTTATGACCAGAAGGCAATAGATGGGCTCAGGGAGATAGGCTATATCGTAAGATACTACTGCGTTGACAGGAAAAGATTTGACGAGAACTGGGCATCCGGATATGCTATTCAGATAGTTTCTGAAACAAAGGACAAGATCTGGTTCGTGACTGTAGCTCAGAAGGATGAACCGTACTCTTTCCCGGTAACGGAATTGAATGCGCCGGAAGGAACATTTGCCGATGCTGAGAAAGAGGCGGCGAGAATCTCTGAAGAAACGATTCTCTGCAAGGCAGGACTTCTGAATGCAAAGGATTATATTCCTGCTCTGAAGGAGTCATGCAACAATGAGCTTGTCAACCTTGACCGCTATCTTGCTGAGGAAGCCGGAGAGAGTGCTGCAGAGGAGCACATCACGGTATTCACAGGATTCGCTCCTGTAGAGAACGAGGTGGAACTCACCGCCAAGTTCGATGAAATGGGAGTATTCTATCTCAAGGAGGAAGCTGTCGAAGAAGACAACCCGCCTATCAAGCTCAAGAACGGATGGTTTGCAAGACAGTTCGAGTCATTCACCGGAATGTACGGAATGCCTGTTTACAGCGAATTCGACCCGACTGCCATCCTTGCACCGTTCTATCTTCTTTTCTTTGCGATGTGTCTCGGCGATGCCGGCTACGGAATAGTACTTTTCCTTTTTGGCCTCATGCTAAACAAAGGATGGGTGAAATTCGCCATGTTCGACGGACTCGGAACAATCATTTCGATTCTCGGTGCAGGAACAATGGTAGTAGGAACAGTGCTCGGAACATTCTTCGGAATGAGCCTCTATGAAGCTGCCTGGGTACCTCAATGGCTCAAGAGCTGCATGATCGTCGGAGAGGTCGAAGTACCTGGAATGGGAATGTTCAACATACAGATGCTCCTTGCTCTTGCAATCGGAGTGTTCCATATATGTCTTGCCATGACCGTCAAGGCTATAGGATACACGAAGAGATTCGGATTCAGGCAGAACCTCAGCACATGGGGATGGCTTCTTCTGATTGTCGGAGGTCTCATAACAGCCATTCTTGCAGCAGGCAAGTTCATATCACCGGAAGCGACCAGATGGGTAGTCATAGTGATAGGCACATTGTCAGCGCTTGGAATCTACATATTCAACACTCCTGGCAGGAATCCTCTGATGAACATCGGTGCAGGACTCTGGGACACCTACAATATGGCTACAGGAATCCTCGGTGACGTACTCAGCTACATCCGACTGTTCGCACTCGGACTCGCGGGAGGAATGCTCGGACAGGCATTCAACAACCTTGCAGGAATGGTGAAGGGTGACAGTTTCATCACATGGATACCTTTCGTCCTGATACTTCTCTTCGGACATGTGCTGAACATCCTGATGTCATCGTTGGGAGCGTTCGTACATCCTCTCCGACTCACATTCGTCGAATATTTCAAGAATGCGGGATATGAAGGAAAGGGAGAGAAATACAACCCTCTCACTACCAGCAAGACAGAATAAACAGCAAACAATCAAACAATAACAAATAAAAACTAAAACATTATGAACGAAATTCTTGGTTACATCGGCCTTGCTATGATGCTCGGCCTTTCAGGTATCGGAAGTTCTATCGGAACAACTATCGCCGGTAACGCTGCAGAAGGTGCTCTGAAGAAGAACCCTGAGAAGTCTTCTTCTTACATGATCCTCTCAGCCATGCCAGCAACACAGGGTCTTTACGGATTCGTTGCATTCCTCATGTGGATCGGCAAGGACTTCGCAGCTGACGGCATCGTACTCTTCGCAGTAGGAATCGCCGTAGGAGTCGTATGTCTCTTCTCGGCTATCCGTCAGGGTCAGGTCTGCGCAAACGGTATCATCGGAATATCACAGGGTCACGACGTACAGACCAACACAATGATCTATGCAGCTTTCCCTGAGTTCTACGCGATCCTCGCACTCATCGCTGCCCTCATGGTATAAGCAAGCATATCATAACAATATGAAGCTCCCGGTCATACATCTGACCGGGAGCTTTGCATTACTCAGATTTGCTGCATTCGGGAAAATTGTGTAATTTTGTATGATATGACTAAAAACGAGACCCTATGGGATACAGAATCAAGGACAACTCAAGATGCGGAGTCATCGGTTACGGAAGCTGGGCAACAGCCCTTGTTCACACGCTCGAAAGGAACAGGAAGGATATATGGTGGCATATCCGTAACGAAGAAGTGCTCGAAAGCATACAGACTGAAGGCAGGAATGCCAAATATCTGAGCGACATCGAGTTTGACAAAAGCAGGATAAGAGCGACATCCGACATCAATGAAGTTGTGCGTAATTGCGAGATCATCCTTGTTGCAGCCCCTTCCGCATATCTGAAGAAATTCCTTGAAGATCTTACCGAACCGCTTGACGACAAGTTCATCCTGTCGGCTACAAAAGGTATCATACCCGAAGATTATATAACTATCACGGAATACTTCAACCGCAATTACGGACTTCCCTACAGCAACATAGGAGTGATATCGGGACCATCACATGCTGAGGAGGTTTCACGTGACCGCCTCTCCTACCTCACGGTTGCCTGCAAGGCACCGGAAAATTCTCAGATGATAGGTGAAATGTTCGCGACAGACAGCGTCAAGATAAGTTTTTCCGAAGACATCTACGGCATCGAGTATGCCGGAATCCTGAAGAACATCTATGCTCTTGCCGTAGGGCTTGCAGCCGGACTCGGTTACGGCGATAATTTCAGGGCAGTCCTTACAGCAGCAAGCGCACGCGAGATGACACGTTTCATACAGGAAAGTTATCCTTTCGAGAGGGACACAATGGAAGCAGCCTATCTCGGCGACCTTCTCGTGACCTCATACTCTTCATTCAGCCGCAACCGCCGCCTCGGCCAGCTGATCGGACACGGATGCACGGTCAAGAGCGCATTGAATGAAATGACTATGATCGCTGAAGGATATTTCGCTGCCGACTGCATAAGACATATAAACGAAAAGCACAACATATCCATGCCTATAGCGGAAATGGTCTATGATGTGCTTTACCGCAGGGTCAGCCCACGAAAGAGAATGAAGGAGCTTACTTCATTGCTTTAGATTCCTCGGCTTCGCTCGGAATGACAGAAGAGGGAGCGGAAAGACAAAACTTGGTAACAATAAAGACCATCGGCTCAGCCGATGGTCTTTATTGTTACATTTCGTCCGGAGCGTACTTGAACGGATCAAGCGGAGACTTGTAGTCGCAGTAGTCAGACTCTACGAAGAATCTCTTGAGCTCAATCTCTGCATTTTCGACTGAATCGGATGTATGAACAACATTTTCCTGTGCGCTGAGGCTGTAGTCACCACGGATTGTGCCTGGAACAGCCTTGCTTGCCTTAGTTGCGCCTGCCATGTCACGTACAACCTGAACTGCGCTGTAACCTTCCCAGCAGCAAAGAATTACAGGAGCGGCCATCATACCGTCCCTGAGCCAAGGGAAGAATGGTCTGTCAAGAAGATGTGCATAATGTACCTTAAGGATTTCCTCATCAAGCTGAACCATCTTCATGGCTACAAGCTTAAGACCTCTTTTTTCAAATCTTGAAATCACCTCGCCGACAAGACCTCTCTGGAGGCAGCCGGGCTTGAGAATCACTAATGTTCTTTCCATAATATACTAATATTTACTGTGTTACCAATTCACTTTCCTTCTTGACAGAGGCATGGTCATGCACCTTGCTCCTCCTCCGCCACGAGGAAGTTCCGACCCGTTGACCGTAACAGCCATACGGCGGTCAGGGTCTGAAATCAAATCATCATATCTTCCCGCAATGAAATCCTCCGCCCGGATTATATCGAAGCCATGTGCGTCGAGTTCCTCAAGCGTGTGCACATTGCGGGCGTATGTAATCACTTTTCCGGGTGCGAACGCGAAGAAATTCGCTCCGCTGTGCCACTGTTCCCTTTCCTGATCCCATTCATCCTTTCCTCCACAGATGACAGGCTCAAGGTCAATGCCGAGAGACTTTAAGGCAGGAAGAAGCCCGGGCACAGGACTTATGCTCCTTACTGCTCCATCCTCAACAAGGATATGAACAGTCTGATACTGATTGGACTGCATTATCAGAGGCTTGAAAACCATGCACTTGTCCCGGTCCAGCATAGTGAACGCCATATCGAGGTGTATGAATGATTCCGGCTCGGAAGGAAGCTGCTGGACAAGGATATTGAAGCGTCCGGAAGGATGGTTGCGGCATATTCTGTCAACCATGAAGTCAATGCCCTGGGAAGTGGTACGGACACCGTTGCCTATTACAAGGACATCCTCGCGTACAACTATTATGTCGCCTCCTTCCATGATCACGGAAGAATACCTGTCCCTCTGCTCGTTTGCATCGATGACCTCGCATTCCAAGACGTCGCTATGACGATATATCGCATTCATTATCAAGGATTCACGCATCCTGACCTGATTGGCCATCCGGCAGATGAGGGCCTTGTCACCGACAGTAACGGCCGCATCCCTTGTGAAATAGAAGTTATACAGGGGATAGAGGGCGTAATATTCATTCCGGAAATATGCAGTCAAGGTATCAGTCCTGGCAGGAAGTCCTTCTATCAGCACCTTGGCGAGTTCAATTGAACTCATCTGCATGAGTGTCTCATAATATGGAATCACTCCTTCTGAAACGCAGATTCTACGGATCAGCTCCTCACGTGACTTATCGTTGTCGAGTACTTTTATGAGCAGGTCAGACACTTCATGGACAGCCGCCACTTTAGAAAGAGTGCCATATAATTGATCATATTCTTTCTGAGCTATGGAAAGATTGAGTATGTCACTATACAAGGCTCTCTGCACATTGCGTGGAGTCATATTCTCCACTTCTGCACCCGGACGATGCAGGAGCACGGCATCAAGTCTGCCGATCTCCGAGTGAATCTCAATCTTTAGCCTCCTGTCACACATGATTATTACGATTTAATAGTAAAATCATGTAAATTTAAAGAATATTTTGCAATAAGCCAAAAATCACATATATATCCTTAAATTATGAAGAAGGGCATCAGAATGGCCTGACTCTCTGTCTGCGGCATGGACACTTATACGCCTCACTCCTTTTTGCAGACGTGAAGGAAGCATGACCTTCATCTTGAGGATTTCCTGTTCCTGAGCCGGAGAAATACCTAAAGCCAATCTGTGTTCGAATCTGTTATATGCTCTCAGAAGAAGTTCGTGGGTCCCTTCTGACAGGTGAAGAAGCACTTTTTCAGTCTTTGCCTCAGTCCGGTATGGATTGAGATGCTTCATGACTGATTCACCGTCTAAGACAAGCTCCATTCCATTACCTGATGTCATGTCAAACAGATAGAGACCATCTTCCGACACTTCGACATCGGCACACATAAGATGATTCGAAAACGGACGGACATTCATGATTACAAGTTCATCTGACAATCTGACTGCTCCTCTGTCAAGAGACTCCCATGAAGACGGCCCGTCAAAGACCCCTCCCCTGAGCCTTGATATGCCATGACCGTAAACGGCAACATCATTGGGAAGTGACGTTTTCGCGTCAGCCTTCAGGACGAGAGGCAGTTTCTCACCATCTATTTCAAGAATGATTTCACGCCCTTCTTCCTCTGATGTAAAGATGATCTCAAGTTCATCGGAGGGCCTTCTCACATCGACATTCCATCCGTATGAAACCGTGCTGCGGTAGTTGCTGTAATAGTCGAAACATGAATAACTGTACCGGGCTACGGCATTCTCCCGGGAAAGTCCGGCAGACTGCGGCAGAACCGTGTCTGTCATAACTGATGTGACAGGACGGTCAAAGACAAGGGTGACGACATAGACATCGGCCGGATCGGAATACATGTCCTCAGAAACCTTCACCACACATTCTCCTCTGCGCAGGAGAGCCTCTGCTCCCTTTGCCGAACGCAGCTTCACCCCTTCGAGCGGAAGAACGATCCTGCCGTCATCAGGACAGGATCCTGTCAGGAGAAGATTCATCATATTGTCCCTGACCGTTATGTCTCCCCACGGAAAATCTGTCTGAAACGGCGAACGCGATGTGCCATACACGGCATCACCGTTGGCATCAAGCCATCTGCCGATCTCAAGCAGCACCTCCTCTTCAAAAGGAACGACACTGCCATCTGCAGAGGGTCCTATATTAAGAAGGAAATTACCTCCTCTCGAGACCACCGCAATCAATGTCCTGAGCTTTTCGGCCACCTTGTCAGCAACTTCTCCCCTTTCCTGCCAGCTTCTGTAGCTCCATGTCTCGGGAAACATGGAAACGGCACTCTGCCACGGAGTATGCAGGGCGGTCTGAGGAAGCTTGTTGTCAGCCATTACGGCAAAGTCATAGAAATCATTGCCTAGTCTGCCGCTGACCATGCAGTCAGGCTGAAGTGACTTGACCAGTTCATACATTTCCTTGCTCTGCCAAGGCTCCAGGGATCCCATATCGAACCATAATTCGGAAATATCGCCATAGGAAGTGAGAAGTTCACGTATCTGCCGTTTGCTGAATTCATGGTGCTGAGGCGTCACGAAGTCCGCATTATGGCTTGATATCGGATAGGCATGAGGATAATTCCAATCGATCAGCGAAAAATAAAGCCCGAATTTCAGACCATGCATCCGACATGCCTCAGAAAGTTCCCTTACGAAATCTCTGCCGACAGGAAGCATATCCATGCTGTCATATGAAGTCGTCTCCGTGTCATACATGCAGAATCCGTCATGATGCTTG
This sequence comes from Bacteroidales bacterium, assembly GCA_017472115.1. Next base: position 53,504 of record JAFUQW010000033.1, read on the forward strand.
GATGTGAACACTATCGAACGCATTCCCGCCTTCTTCGCAAGAAGGGCGATTTCATCCGCATTGAATCTGTCAGGTTTGAATTCATACGCAGTTTCAGCATACCAGTCCGAAAAGATTCCAGCAAAGGACTGGATCTGCTCGCTGTATCCCTGACGGACCGGTTCGCCGTCCCATACACCTCCAAGATGGGAATACAGTCCGAAATGTATGAACATTGAGAATTTGTCGGAATGCCAGGTATCAGATGATTCATTTTCTATCTGCTGTCCATAAGACGACACTGATATGCAGACAAGGAACAACAATAAGGCAGGAATTCTTTTCATATAACAGTAATTATTCCGCTAAGATACTTATTATTTCAGTATTTTCCTATTTGGCAACTTATGCTTATATTTGGAAGCACAATCACCGGATAAACTTGCAGTAACATGAAGATAAAGTCAGAATTCAGAGAGTATTACGGTACTCAGGCATGGGAAGAAGTCGTGAGATATGTCGTAGCCAAAGGGCAGATAACCACCGTCAGCGGAATCGTCTTGAAAACAACCTTCGTAGGCAACTGTATATTCATAAAAGGAGGAACTCCCGGAACCAAACGCTACGACAAGGGTGAATATCTCACTGGTAAAGACTTTGTCAGAGCATACGACTCAGTAAGGGAGTGGGATGATATCAACACAGGAAATGTCAAGCGGTACATCCCGAGGCAGCAGACTCCGTTCATAGCTTTACTGGCCTGCGCCGGAATTCTGGAATAATCATTATATTTGTTGACAAATAAGTTTTAGGATGAAAAGAATCATTTTTATTCTGAGCATTCTGTGCTTGGGAATGTCGATGTCGGCTCAAAGCGGCATCGTGAAGACAAGGAAGGCGAACGACTCTTCCGGAAAGATGCTGACAATGGAAGAGACTATCCTTTCCCGCGAACTTTCGCCGCGGCGGACAGGCCCGCAATGGAAGGTTGAACAGACATGGCCTGTTGCATATACAGAAGGACAGAGTCTTTATATCAAGGCAGAGGATGGTACAGTGACTGCTGTTGCCGAAAGCGAGAACGACCAGATCACCTACGGACAGTTCGTCAGTCGAAACGAATTCGGAATCAGCGACGGAATCTTCTGGTCTCCCGACAAGAGCAGACTTGCATTCTACCGCAAGGACGAAAGCAGAGTGACCACCTTCCCGCTTCTCGACATCACCACAAGGACAGGAACGCTCCGTGAGATCAAATATCCTATGGCCGGAATGGACTCCGAGAACGTACAGCTCGGAATATATGACCTTGCATCAGGCAAGACCTTGTATATCAAGGCGGAAGAGTTCGGTTACGACCGATACCTGACCAACATCAGCTGGACACCCGATGCCTCAGGGGTAATAGTCCAGATTCTCGACAGAAGCCAGAAGCACATGAAGATGAATCTTTACGACGCATCTACCGGTGACCTCGTCAAGACCATCCTTACAGAAGACAATGAAAAATATGTAGAGCCTCTCGATCCGGTATGGTTCGTCAAAGGTTCTGAGAACATATTCATATATCGCACCGACAACCGCGACGGCTACCGCAACCTATATCTGTGCGACATGGACGGCAATGTACGCAGGCTCACCGCCACAGACGCAGACGTGGAATATATTGCCAATGACGGAAAACATGTATGGTACACCTCTGCAGAGGTTTCACATGTAGAGAACCATCTTTTCAGGGTATCTCTGAAGCTTCCGAAGGCCGGCAAAGGTGTGGAGGCCGTCAAGGTAGGAAAACCGGAAAGACTTACTTCCGAAGAAGGCTGGCACAGCATAATGATGAGTCCTGACTGTAAACAGTATGTCGATAGCTGGAGCAGTCTATGCGTGCCGGGAGTCGCGAATCTCTGCACATCTGACGGAAAGGTCGTGAAGAACCTTCTTACTGCAGAAGATCCGACACTTGATCATGCCTACACAGAGATCAGTCTCGGAACAGTGAAGAGTGCCGACGGACAGTATGACAACTGGTACCGTCTCATCAAGCCGAAGGATTTCGACCCTTCGAAGAAATACCCGGTAATCCTCTATGTGTATGGTGGTCCTCATTCGCAGATGGTACGAAACAGCTGGCTTGGAGAACTCCGCAGATGGGAAATGTACATGGCTCAGAGAGGCTATCTTGTGTATGTGCAGGACAACAGGGGGACGTCTAACCGCGGAGCCGCATACGAAAAGGCTATCCACGGTCAGTGCGGGCAGGTAGAGATGGCAGACCAGATGGAAGGTATCAAGATGCTTATGGAGCTTCCGTACGTTGACAAGGACAGGATCGGAGTACATGGTTGGAGCTACGGAGGATTCATGACCATTTCACTTATGACCAACTACCCGGATGTGTTCAAGGTGGGTGTTGCCGGAGGTCCGGTAATCGACTGGAAATGGTATGAAGTGATGTACGGAGAGCGCTATATGGACCATCCTGAAACCAATCAGGATGGATATGCAAAGACAAGCCTCATCAACAAGGCCAAGGACCTGAAGGGCAAGCTTCTGATCTGCCAGGGCGCCATAGATCCGGTGGTCGTATGGGAACACAGCCTAAGCTTCATACGTGAATGCGTGAAGAACAATGTCCAGGTGGATTATTTCCCATACCCTTGCCATGAGCACAATGTCATCGGGAAGGACAGGGTACATCTCCACGACAAGATCAGCCTGTATTTCGAAGACTATCTGTAGATCATTTCCCCGGGGTTATGCTGGTGCCTACCCCTATGATGAATTCACCGACAGTAAAATTTGCCTGCAATCCGAAGGAAAACACTTCCGGGGTTGCAGGCATTCTTACTGCTGTTCCGCTCCGAGCCCCGGGATAAAGAACCGGATAATATACTCTCAGAGCATGATAATACTGATCCCATATTACTATGGACACATTTTCCGAGGGATTATATATGAATCCGCTTCTCTCCCCTATTCCCCAATTGTTTCCGCTGATGCCGAGCTGGGCGCCGTAGAGTATTCCGGACATCATGTAGAAGTTGCGTGCAAGCCTTAGCGTATTTCCGAGCATCATCTGCTGTGAGATATATAGCTGAGGGATATTGAATCCGTTGAACCCCTCCAGAGTCGAGAAGAAGCGGTCAGGATGCTGTATGGAATATAATCCGAAACCGACGCTTCCGCTGAAGCCGAATTCAGGAAGTATATGTACAACAGGTCTGGCCATCGGCGCATATGTCCAAGGCCCATAGCCGAAAAGACGGTCTTTCGGAACAAAAAGGTCTTCCGGGAGGAGAAACGGAATCATACGTGGCAGCGAATCATCTGCTGACACAGCAGTACTCACATCTTTATGGCCTTCAATCCCGCCATCCCTTATCTGAGCCATGGTTACAGATGTCCCTGCGACAAACAAAGCAATCATTATGATATATCTGTACATAATCGTGTTTTCTTGAGCTCTGGGGCAACATTTATGCCCGTCAGGAAGCTGTCTGATTTTTCATCATTTGAGATATATTAAACAGTTTCTTCTTATATTTGTATGACTAAACTTTTGCAAGAGCGAAAGTACCTTACTTAGAGACCAAAGGGGATTTAGGGGATATGTAACGTATATATGGAAGGTGCGGCGGAAAAAAGTTTGTATGATATAATGAAAAGCTATGGAAGAGTTCAGAATAGGCATACTCGGTGCCGGACACATTGCAGAAAAGATGGCGCATACGGTCGCTGCCATGGATGGCGTCAGGATATACGCCGTCGCTTCAAGAAGCCTTGAAAAGGCATCTGAATTTGCAGGACGGTTCGGAATAGGCAAGGCATACGGAAGCTACGAGGAAATGGTCGCTGACCCTCTTGTGGAGATGGTCTATGTGGCGACCCCGCATTCATATCATTATCCGCACGTCAGGCTGTGTCTGGAACATGGCAGACATGTCCTCTGCGAGAAGTCTTTCATGCTGAATGCACACGAAGCGGAAGAAGTGATCGGCATTGCACGCGAAAAGAGACTGTTCCTGGCCGAAGCCATATGGACACGTTACCAGCCCGCACGACATCTGCTCAATGAGATTGTGGAAAGCGGCGAGATCGGACGTCCTCAGTTTCTGACTGCTCATCTCGGATACCCGCTAACCCATAAGGAAAGGGTTTGGAAAGCGGAACTCGGAGGTGGTGCACTGCTCGACATCGGAGTTTATTGCCTGAATTTTGCCATCATGAACTTCGGCCATGACATCGTTGACATCACGACCTCATGCGTAAAGAATGAAGAAGGAGTTGATGCATCCGAAACGATAGTCCTGAAATATTCTGACGGCAGGATGGCTACCCTGACCACAACCATCTATGGAGCCAACTACAGGCAGGGACTGATACTTTGTGACAACGGAAGCGTTCTGACACATAACATCAACAATCCTCTCGGATTCGAGATCTATTCGAAGGATCAGAAGCTGATAAGGACTGTCGAGGCTCCGAGACAGAACAGCGGATTCGAGTATGAAGTGCAGGAATGCATAGACTCTATCAGAGCCGGTCTGATCGAACCGCCTTCGATGCCACATGATGAAATCCTCTTCATGATGAGGCTGATGGACAAGCTGCGCGAACAGTGGGGTGTCCGCTTCCCGGGAGAGCGATCAAATAAAAGTTATAAGTTGTAAATAAGTAGAAATAAGATATAAGGTAGAAAATTTAGAGCGAAGCGATGGTAAGTCCTCCTCCCGAGGAGGAGGGTAACGTAGACATATTTTCATATTATGTACTACGTTGAAAAAAGTTATAAGTTGTAAATAAGTAGAAATACGATATAAGGTAGAAAATTTAGAGCGAAGCGATGGTAAGTCCTCCTCCCGAGGAGGAGGATTTAGGAGGTGGGTAACGTAGTCATATTTTCATATTAAGTACTACGTTGAAAAAAGTTATAAGTTGTAAATAAGTAGAAATAAGAGATAAGGTAGAAAATATGAAAAGCGTAAAAGAAATATATAAGATCGGGAAAGGCCCGTCAAGCAGCCACACGATGGGCCCTTTCAAGGCAGTCAGGAACTATCTTGAGAATCACCCTGACGCCGACCACCTTCATGTGACACTATACGGATCTCTTGCCGCTACCGGCAAAGGTCACCTTACGGACATTGCCATACAGGAGGCATTCTCCACATGGCGCCCTACAGACAAGGAAACCCTTGAATGCAAGGAGCGCAGAGCCGGAGACGTAACCATAGAATGGAGACCTAAGGATTTCCTTCAGGTCCATCCTAATGGAATGAAGATAGCCTCGGTAAATTTCGACGGTGATCTTTACGATAAATGGACATACTACAGTATCGGAGGCGGGGACATCATCTGCATGGAAAACCCTATAGAAGGTGAAGCGGCAGATGAAGTATATGACATGACAACGCTCACAGACATAATGAACTGGTGCAACAATACCGGAAAATCGTTCTGGGAGTATGTTGACATGACCGAGAAGAATGACGGGATTTGGGAGCATCTGGAGCTTGTCTGGAACGTGATGAAAGATGCTGTCAAGCGGGGAATTGAGCAGGACGGAGCACTTCCCGGCCCCCTCAACTTAAGAAGAAAGGCCCTGAGCTACCATGTAAGAGCCTTCGGTCAGGGTGACACATTCAAGACAAGAGGCCTTGTCTTCGCATATGCGCTTGCCGTGAGTGAAGAGAATGCATCAGGAGGAACCATAGTCACCGCACCGACCTGCGGCTCATGCGGAGTCATGCCGAGCATCCTCTACTTCATGCAGGAGAGATACAAGTTCAGCGATGAAAGGATTCTGAAAGCTCTCGCGACTGCCGGACTCATAGGCTGCGTCGTAAAACATAATGCATCCGTATCGGGAGCCGAAGTCGGCTGTCAGGGAGAAGTAGGAGTGGCATGCGCCATGGCGGCGGCAGCCGTGGCTCAGCTCATGGGAGGAAGTCCATCGCAGATCGAATATGCGGCCGAGATGGGTCTCGAGCACCATCTCGGACTGACATGCGACCCTATCGGAGGTCTTGTGCAGATTCCTTGCATCGAACGTAACGCCTATGCGGCAGCACGTGCCCTTGATGCCGGAATCTATGCCCTCTACACAGACGGACTCCATCGTGTATCCTTCGACCACGTCGTTGAAGTGATGAAGGAGACAGGTGACAATCTCCCTACCCTCTACAAGGAAACCAGCGAAGGCGGCCTGGCACGTGTCGCTGTACGCGGAGCTTTTGATGTATAATCAGAAAATCATTCCTATTTTGTTTGATTTTGTTACAAAATTCAACAAATTTTCATAACGCAAACGGCCACCTGCGATCGCAGGTGGCCGTTTTTAGTGATTATCTGCGTA
>JAFUQW010000034.1 GCA_017472115.1 Bacteroidales bacterium
AGATGTTCTCTTTATAACATTTTATGTTAATTTTGCATTTACAACAAATGCATAAAACTATGGCAGAAGAAACATTCTCAGACCTCGGCAGAGTCGAGGCAATCGCAAAACTATACGAAGGAACTCCTTATAAGCCTTTTCAGAGCAGCTGGTTCGAGACATCAGGCAAAAGCTATATCGGTTCGCACGCGCGCACGTTCCTTGAAGGAATAGACTTTGACCTCACATATTTCCCGTTGAAGCACCTCGGATATAAATGTGTGACAGCAGTGACCGGAGAGCTGTATGCAGAGATGTCGCATCCGCGTACTATGGACATACGTCTCGGAATTTCTTCGAAACTTGACTTCAAGCATATAAAGGAAGTCTGGGAGGGAATAGTTGCAGCAGCCAAGGAACACGGCTACGGACAGGTCACATTGGATCTGGTGCCATCTCCTAACGGACTTGCCGTAAGTGTTTCCTGCATCGGTGAAACTGCGCATCTGATGGCAAAGAGAAGGCCTGCTGCAAAAAGTATGGACCTTATATGCATATCTGACAACATCGGTGCAGCGTTTATGGGATTCCAGGTGCTGGAAAGAGAGAAGAGAGCTTTCGAGAAGAGCGGAGATGCTGTGGCGCAGCCAAAGCTGGATGACTATAAGAATCTGATCGGAGCATATCTCAAGCCACAGATAAATTCCAGGATAATCAGCCAGCTGGAAGAAACGGAAATAATGCCATCATACGGCTATCTTGTAACCCGCGGACTCGCTGATGCCGTACGCCGTCTTGTACGTGACAGCGGCCTGGGAGCAAAGATATATGTTGACAAGCTTCCGTTTGCCGGCAAGACTTTCGAACTGGGAAGGGAACTGAACATTGATCCGATTTCCGCGGCACTCAACGGTGGAGAAGACTATCGCCTGCTGTTCACGATCCCTATCGGAAAGCACGAAAAGTTCCGTCATGATTTCCAGACATTCGACATAATCGGCCATCTTGCAAAGCCTGAAGTCGGAGCCGTTGCGGTTACTCCGGACGGAGTGGAACTTCCGCTCAAGGCACAGGGCTGGAAGAACGAATAAGGCAGCTTGAAGGATAAAAAATGAAAATATTTTCGACTTTTGTAATATTTTTATTGTTTTTCGTAAAATAATTTACTACTTTCGCGACATAATCATCTAAACGGACTATATTATGACTGAATGGTGGACTTCACTTGACCTGTTTATGAAGATACTTTGGTGCATCGCCATAGCTTCTTCACTCATCTTCATCATCGAGACCGTGCTCACTTTCATCGGAGCCGACGTCGAAATGGATATGGACACTGACTTCGATGTACCTGACGGCGGATTTGAAGGGGATCCTTCAATGAACCTTTACACATTCCGCAACCTGGTGAACTTCCTGCTAGGAATGAGCTGGACAGCCATCCTTCTGCAGGAACAGATTGCATCCAAGGCACTTCTGATGATCATTGCCTTCGTTGTGGGCGCCCTGCTTGTTTTCGCAGTGATGATGATGTTCAAAGGCCTCAGCAAGATGCAGCAGAGCGGCAATATCGATGTATATAAATCTGCCATAGGATGCAACGGAAAGGTTTATCTGACAGTCCCTGCCGAAAGGAAAGGCACCGGTAAAGTGCAGATCAACATCAACAATTCCGTAAGGGAATATGATGCCCTCACCGACTCAGAGGACGACCTCAAGACTGGAACATCCATCAAGGTGACCGAAGTTCTCGACACCAACACCCTTCTCGTGGAAGAAATCAATTCACTTATAATCTAACGGACTATGCAACCTATTTACATTATCGTGATCGCCGTCCTGGTGTTCGTAGTGACACTTGCGGCCATCCTCAGACGCTACAAGCGCTGTCCTTCAGACAAGATTCTCGTGATTTACGGTAAGACCGGAAAGAACAAGGCAGGCGGAGTTTCCTCAGCACGATGCATCCACGGTGGAGCGGCCTTTATATGGCCTGTATTCCAGAGCTACGCATTCCTCGACCTGAAGCCTATCTCCATCGAATGCAACCTTACAAATGCCCTCAGTAAGCAGAATATCCGCGTCGATGTTCCTTGCCGATTCACAGTAGGTATCTCGACCGAGCCTGAGAATATGACAAACGCTGCAGAGCGTCTCCTCGGACTCACCATCGAGAACATCCAGAACATCGCGACAGATATCCTTTTCGGACAGCTCCGTCTTGTGATCGCGACTATGGACATCGAGGAAATCAACTCCGACCGTGACAAATTCCTCGCAAACGTGAGTATGAACGTGGAAGCCGAACTCAGAAAGATCGGTCTGAAGCTCATCAACGTAAACGTGACCGATATCCGCGACGAATCCGGCTATATCGAGGCTCTCGGTAAGGAGGCTGCCGCAAAGGCAATCAACGATGCAAAGAAGAGCGTTGCAGAGCAGAACCGTTTCGGTGAAATCGGTAAGGCGGAGGCTGACAGGGATAAGGATATCCGTATCGCCGAGACCCTCAGAGACACCCGTATCAGTACTGCAGATGCCAATGCAAAGGCTGTAGAAGGAGAAAACAACTCTAAGATAGCCATTGCTGCATCCGACGCGAAAAGACGCGAAAAAGAGGCGGAAGCTTCAAGAGTGGCAATTGCTGCAGAGAAGGTGCAGGCCGCTCTTGCACTCGAGGAGGCATATAAGTCAGAACGTGACGCCGAGCTTGCCCGTGCCGAAAGAGAGAAGGCTACACAGCAGGCAAATGTGGTCGTTCCTGCCCAGATAGAGAAGGAGAAGGCCATCATCGAGGCTGAGGCTGAAGCTGAAACCATCCGCAGGCTTGCAAAGGGTGAGGCAGATGCCATCTATGCAAAGATGGATGCACAGGCACGCGGTATCCTCGAAGTCCTCACAAAGCAGGCTGAAGGATTCCAGCAGCTCGTGAATGCCGCTGCAGGCGACCCTCAGAAGGCTGTCCTTATGCTCATCGCCGACAAGCTCCCTGAACTCGTTAAGACCCAGGTAGAGGCTGTGAAAGGCATAAAGATCGACAAGGTTACCGTTTGGGACGGAAACGGACAGGGTACAGACGGAAAGACCGCCACTTCCAACTTCATTTCAGGAATGATGAAGTCGGTTCCACCGCTTGAAGAACTCTTCAATATGGCCGGTATGAGCCTTCCTTCATATCTCAAGGGCCAGGAAAAGACTGCTGAAGAACAGACAATCGAAGAGTAATGCCTATCATAGTAAACATAGATGTAATGCTTGCCCGAAGAAAAATGTCTTCGGGCGAGCTTGCTGAGAAGATAGGCCTGTCTGCAACCAACCTTTCCATCCTCAAGACCGGCAAGGCCAAGGCCATCAGGTTCAGGACTCTGACCGCAATATGCCAGGCCCTGGACTGCCAGCCGGGAGATATATTGGAATATCGGGAAGAATGATGAAATTTTTACTTTATATACAGAAGGCGACTAATAAGTGATTTAGTCGCCTTCTTTCGTATTTATATGGATATGAGGACAGTGGCGGTAGGGTAAGTTTGGCTTGGTTCCGTCGGAACAAGTTCCGACTCCATCCCTCCCACGACTACGTCGCGGGCCCCTCCCGTTCACGAGGCCACGGGCGGCCACGCCATCCAAACTTACCCTACCGCCACTTCAGAGCATACACAATAGCCTTTTGCTATCATCTTTCTGATATTATGAGCGACAGC
>JAFUQW010000035.1 GCA_017472115.1 Bacteroidales bacterium
GACTTTGTGCTGCCGAGGAGGACCACGTTACGGATGTTTTGGGTTGAATAAGCTTTCATCAGTTTTGTGTGTTATTGTGTTATTTTGTGTTTCTTTCCGTGTCCGTAAAGACACATCCTCGCAAATCTAATAAAACAATGTCACAATATCAATAAAACAGCTTATCTTTTTATCAGCAGCCCTCTACTTTTTCCTTCCGAGAGCTATCATGACATCCTCTCCCGACATACCGAACCTTTCATAAAAAAGATTATCCATCCGGACGCGGTCTGCGCCTATGCTCAGACACATATCCCCGAAACCCGCAGTTCCGTCGGGCATGGTACTGCCGTCGGACAATATCCAGCACAACTCTTCAAAAAAACATTCCATTCTCATGACAATCATCTTTTCCGGCAAAACTGAACAGATATGCCGGAAAAACCAAACTTTTGTGACGAAAAACCGGCATCAGGACAAAGATTTTTCTTTTTTTTGTTGTTTTTGAATCTTTTTTACAAGAATTTCTTGCCATTCATCGGTTTTTCTTGTTTATAATGTGATGTCCTATCAGATATTTTTGCCCCATCAATCATCAACTGACGGGATATGGACAACATCTCCATCAAAAACAACATACGCAACAAAAGAAGGGAACGGAAATTCACTCAGGAAGAGGTGGCACACCGGCTCGGAATTTCGCTGACGGCATACCGTGATTTCGAGAAAGGGGGTACTTCTATCGTGAACGGCCACATTATAAAGCTCGCCGACCTTCTTGAAACGACAACAGAAGAACTCGTGTTAGGCTACAAGCCGGCAATGGAACAGAGTTCGGTTCTCGAAGATGTCAGGAATGACTACGGAAACAGGATCAGCAATCTCGAAAAACGTATCATCGACCTTGAAAAACTGGTGAATTCACTCGAAGAAACCGTAGCTACAAAGAACGAAATAATAAGAATGCTCCGAAAAACTCTTGATGAGGCAAAATAGATTGCGTATTTTTGCAGAATGCGCAATGAACCACATCTACTGAATTATCTGGTTGCAGACCGTATGGAAGCGGGATGCGACGAAGCCGGGCGCGGACCTTTGGCCGGTCCCGTATTCGCGGCTTCCGTCATCCTTCCGAAAGACTTCCATCATCCTCTGCTGAACGATTCAAAGAAAATGACAGAAAAGTCACGAGACCTTCTCCGTCCGATCATCGAGCGGGAGGCTGTCGCGTGGGCTGTGGAGGAAGTGAGCGCAGAGGAGATCGATACCATCAACATTCTGAACGCTTCGATTGCAGGCATGCAGAGAGCTGTAAGCAAACTCGGTGTTAAGCCGGATTTCCTGCTGATCGACGGCAACAGATTCAAGCCGTTCGAAGGATATGAATACCAATGCATCGTAAAAGGAGATGCAAAGTTCGCTTGTATCGCGGCGGCTTCCGTCCTGGCAAAGACATACAGGGACGAATACATGAAACGTCTGGCTGCAGAATTCCCGCAATACGGGTGGGAAAGGAACATGGGATATCCTACCAAGGAACACATCGAGGCGATCATGAAATACGGTTATACGCCTCATCATCGCAGGAGTTTCCATCTGAAGCAGCTGGAGCCGACGTTGTTTTGAAAATGACTAAACGATATCATATGAAAAAGATTTTAAGTATTGTTGCTGCTCTGACAGTATTTGCAGGCAGCATGAGGGCAGATGAGGGAATGTGGCTTCTTCCTCTGATCCAGAAGATGAACGCACAGGCCATGCAGGATCTCGGCTGCGAACTCACACCGGAGCAGATCTACAGCATCAACAACACCTCGCTCAAGGATGCCATAGTGCAGTTCGGAGGCGGATGCACAGGAGAAATCATCTCTGCAGAAGGACTTCTCGTGACCAACCATCACTGCGGCTACGGCAACATCCAGAAGCTCAGCAGCGTGGAACACGACTATCTCAAGGACGGATACTGGGCGATGAACCGTGGAGAAGAACTTCCATGCGAAGGACTCACCGTGACATTCCTCGAATATATGAAGGATGTCACCCCGATGATTGCCAAGGCCGAGAAGAAGGCCCGCAAGGAATTCAAGGATGATGAGGCAAAGGTTGAAGAGGCCATAGTAAAGGCCATGACGGAAATCGCAGAAGAAGCAAAAAATCATAATCCTCACTGCCACACCCAGGTAACCGCCTTCTATAATCAGAATGTGTATTACCTTATTGTATATAAGACATACAGGGACGTGCGCTTCGTGGGTGCACCGCCTTCATCGATCGGCAAGTTCGGCGCCGACACCGACAACTGGATGTGGCCTCGTCACACATGCGACTTCTCCATGTTCCGTGTCTATGCCGACAAAGACAACAATCCTGCCGACTACTCACCGGAGAATGTGCCTCTCAGGGCAAAGAATCATCTCAAGATTTCCCTTGCTGGAGTGCAGGAGGGCGACTATACTATGATCATGGGTTATCCGGGACGCACAACCCGTTTCCAGACATCTCCGGAACTCAAGTTCCAGCTCCAGAGCAACGACATCAGCATCGCGGCACGCACCATCCGTCAGGATGTGATGCTCGAGGACATGCTTGCCGACCCTAAGGTGAAAATCCAGTATGCAAGCAAGTATTCCGGCTCCACCAATGCATGGAAGAAGTGGCAGGGAATGAAGCTCGCATTCGAGAAGTTAGACATCATCGGCCGCGCAGAGCAGGAGGAAGCCGCATTCACAGAATGGGTGAATGCCAGCAGGAAGCGTCAGGAAAAATACGGAAACGCCCTCAAGAATCTTAAGGACGGTATCGAGGCCGGAAAGGCAGCCAACCTTGCCTTCACGAAGGCATATGAGTCCGTGTATCGGATCGAACTGACCAATTTCGCTCTTACGATGAACATCATGTTCCAGAGGGCCCTGACCAACGGACAGGACACGGATGCCGCACTTCAGACTGCTTTGGATCATATTGTCAGACAATATGGCGATTATTCGGTTTCGACAGACCGCAAGGTGGCAAAGGCCCTGATGAAGCACTATCGTGAGATTGCAGCTCCTGAAAACTATCTGAAAGGACTCCCTGAAGATTTCGCCACAATGGATATAGACGCTTTCGTTGACAGACTTTTCGACAGCAGCGTTTTCGTTTCCGAAGAGAAGCTCAGGGCTGCAATCGAAGAAAAAGGCGCGGATGTAATGAAGGACCCAGCCGTCCTGACAGGTCTGTCCATCTATCAGGAAGCGCTTGGTGCACAGATTCTTGCAAGCAAGTCGGCAGAGGCTCTCGCTTCGGCAAGAAAGGTCTATACAGCCGGACTTCTTGAATGGAAGGAGGGCGAGCCTTCGTACCCGGACGCAAATTTCACTATGAGATTGACTTATGGCACAGTGAAGGGATATTCGCCTAAGGATGCCGTGATTTACAGGCACTATACCACACTCGACGGTGTGATGGAAAAGGAAGATCCGGACAACTGGGAATTCGTGGTTCCGGCAAAGCTCAAGGAACTCTGGAAGAACAAGGATTTCGGCCGCTATGGCACTGCAGACGGCAAGATGCCTACATGCTTCCTCAGCAACAACGACATCACGGGAGGTAATTCGGGCAGCCCGATCATGAACTCACGCGGCGAGCTCATCGGCCTTGCATTCGACGGCAACTGGGAATCCATGAGCAGCGATGTAATGTTCGAGCCTGATCTTCAGAGATGTATCAACGTGGATATCCGTTATGTACTTTTCATCGTGGATAAATTCGGTGGTGCAGGATATCTGATCGATGAAATGACTATTGTTGAATAATTGAAAGAGGTAATGATATATCTGTTTGCACTTCAGAAATCATCCATTCACTGTCATGCTGAACGAAGTGAAGCATCTTTACAATAAAGATTCTTCGCTGACGCTCAGAATGACAGTTAGTGTAATCATTTATATCGTTACCTTGAAAGATCCTTCGCTATGCTCAGGATGACAGTCGGTCATTCTGAATGAAACGAAGTAAAAAGAAGAATCTTTACAACATGAAGGTAAACGAAGTGAACAAATGGCTCTTCGAGGTCCAGCATCCCGCAAAGGGTGACAGGAACGTCGTCGAGCTCGGAATGGTAGAAAATGTGGCTATCGAAGAAGGCAAGGTAAGCGTGACCCTTGCCTTCTCGAAGCACCGCGACCCGCTTGCCGAATATCTCATAGGCAGCACCAAGGCAGCGATAATCAGGAATGCCCCTGCAGGAACAGAGGTCGAAGTCAAGACCATCATCAAAGACGAAGCACCGAAGAAGAAGCCGGGACTTGACCTCGGACTTGAAGAACTGGTGGGAGTCAGGCACATCATCGGTATAGCATCCGGCAAGGGCGGAGTAGGCAAATCAACCGTATCGGTCAATCTGGCCGTGGCCCTCGCCCGTCTCGGCTACAAGGTCGGACTCGCCGATGCAGATGTCTATGGTCCGTCTGTGCCTAAGATGACGGCAACGGAAGGCATGATGCCTGACGCAATTCAGGAAGGAGACAGGGAAGTCATCCTGCCTATGGAGAAATACGGCATCAAATGGATGTCGATAGGCTATTTTGCAAGTCCCGAGCAGGCACTGATCTGGCGCGGACCTATGGCTTGCAACGCCCTCAAGCAGATGATCCTGCAGGTTCGTTGGGGCGAGCTCGACTTCCTCCTGATCGACATGCCTCCGGGAACGGGTGACATCCACATCAGCCTCGTTCACGACATTCCGCTCGAGGGTGCTGTAATAGTAAGCACACCTCAGGATGTGGCACTCGCCGATGTTGAGAAAGGAGTGAACATGTTCCGCAACAAGGATGTCAACAAGCCTATCATAGGTCTTGTGGAGAACATGGCCTGGTTCACCCCTGAAGAGCATCCTGATGAGAAATACTACCTTTTCGGAAAGGACGGCGGCATCCGTATGGCAGAAAAATACGGAATTCCGCTCTTAGGTCAGATTCCTATCGTGCAGAGCATCCGCGAAGGCGGAGACAGCGGTGAACCGGCAGCTCTTTCCAGCCGTCCGGACGGTCTCGCCTTCATCGCACTCGCAGAAAGACTGGCTGAAGCCATGAAATAAATTCTCTACCGAAAACATGGTAGCAAAATAAGCTGAAAACGCTCCCGGTTTCCTTTTTTGAGGCATAACCGGGAGCGTTTTCAGCTATTTTATAAAGTCGCAAGACTTTCACAGTAAAATTAGAGTCTCTCTAATTTTACTGTGAAGTGGCGCATCAATTCGGTTTCCCAAACGATCTTCACACCGCGTGTGATCTCATGACGACGGTCATAGACATTCTTGAGTGCAGCTGCAATCACATCCATGTGGTTGTTGGTATAGACACGACGTGCTATGCAGAGACGGAGAAGGTCAAGACCTCCGAAACGGTTCTCACGGGTAACAGGATCACGGTCGGCGAGGATGTAACCGATCTCACAGCCACGTACACCGGCCTCGATGTAGAGCTCGATTGCAAGAGTCTGTGCAGGGAACTCTTCCTTCGGAACCTGATCGAGAACGCGGTCTGCGTCAACGAAGAGAGCGTGACCGCCGACAGGACGCTGATAAGGGATTCCGTACTCGTCGAGCTTTGCAGCAAGATACTGCACCTGACGGATACGTGTCTCGATGGTCTCGAGCTCTGTGTTCTCGTCAAGACCTACTGCAAGAGCAGCCATGTCACGACCGTTCATACCACCGTATGTAAGGAAGCCCTCGAACGGAATACAGAATTTCTTTGCACCCTCGTACCAGTCCTCATGACGTGTAGCGATGAAACCGCCCATGTTCACGAGACCGTCCTTCTTCGATGACATGGTCATACCGTCTGCGTATGAGAACATCTCCTTGCAGATTTCCTTGATGGTCTTGTCACCGTAACCTTCCTCACGAGTGCGGATGAAATATGCATTCTCAACGAAACGGGCAGAGTCGAAGATCACGCGCTTGCCGTACTTGTCTGCGATTGCACGAACCTCGCGGAGATTCTGCATTGATACAGGCTGTCCTCCTGCTGTGTTGTTGGTGATTGTAACGATGATGAAAGGAACCTTGTCTGCATTCTCGGCAAGCACCTTCTCGAGCTTCTTAGGGTCAACGTTACCCTTGAAAGGAACCTCGAGCTGAGTATCCTTTGCCTCGTCAACAGTGCAGTCAACCGCGAATGCCTTACGGCTCTCGATATGACCCTTTGTGGTGTCGAAGTGAGAGTTGCCAGGAACGATGGCATCAGCTTTCACGAGATGGCTGAAAAGCACGTTCTCGGCTGCACGACCCTGGTGAGTAGGGATGACATACTCGAATCCGGTGATTCTGGTGATAGTATCCTTAAGCTGGAAGAAAGATGCCGAACCTGCGTAGCTCTCGTCACCCATCATCATCGCAGCCCACTGACGGTCGCTCATCGCTCCTGTACCTGAGTCTGTAAGACAGTCGATATAAACCTGGTCTGACTTGAGCTGGAAAAGATTATAGTCCGCTTCCTTGATCCACTGCTCACGTTCTGCACGTGTGCTCATTCGGAGTGGCTCCACCATCTTGATCTTCCAAGATTCTGCAAAAGGTAATTCCATGATTATTAATATTTTAAAGGTTGTTTATTATAATTTTCCCGATTTCAACCGATAAAGGTAATGATTTTAAATCAAAATGCTATGATTTTGTTTTGATTCTTCTCCAAAGACTGCTTATTTCCTGACAATCCTTGCAGCGAATCCGCCTCCCGGAGCCATTTCCGCCTTAAGTCTGCCATCAGACATCAGGACGGAATTCGAATATACTGCACCGTCAGCCACCTTGAAGCCGAGGGTAATCTTCTTATAGTCGCGTGCCACACGATATGCATTGACTCCGTCCTTGTATATTTCGATCTCATAATCTCCGTCCGGAAGGAAATCAAGCGAAAGAGCAAGGGTGCGGGCAGACCAGTCCGTCATTGCGCCCACATACCATGTGTCACCGTTACGGCGCGCCATCGCGATATACTCTCCCACCTTTCCTTCAAGTCCGCGGGTCTCATCCCATACGGTTGGAACAGCAGCAATGAACTTCGTGCATTCAGGCTCGCGCATATAGTTGGAAGGTGAGTCGCAGAGCATGTTGAGAGGAGAGTCAAACACCACATATTCCGCAAGCTGGCGGCAACGTGTTCCCTGACTCATGGCCTCTTCGTTAACAGGATGATAATTACCTTTAGATGCATTCCTCATGGCTCCCTGGGTGTAATCCATCGGACCTGCCATCATTCTGATAAATGGAACGGTCACATCATATGTCACCTGATCCACATCTTCTGCGCTCCACTTCATCTGCTCCAGGCCGTGGACACCTTCGTAATTCACTACGTTAGGATATGTCCTGTGAAGGCCTACAGGCTTGTATGTGCCGTGGAAATCCACCATCATCCTGTATTTTGCGGCGGTCTCGGCCGCGCGACGGTGGAAGGCTGTCATATACTGGTCGTCCCTGTCCATGAAGTCTATCTTGAATCCCTTGATACCCATCTCGGAATAATGTCTGCATACCTCTTCCATATCGCGGTCGAAGGCCCAGTAACCGGCCCAGAGAATCAGCCCCACATTGCGCTCGGCAGCATATTTCACAAGCATTTCGAGATCTATCTCAGGCACCACCCTGAAAAGATCGGCAGCACCGTTGACTGACCATCCTTCATCAAGGATCACATACTCGATTCCGTTGGCGGAAGCAAAGTCTATGTAGTACTTGTAAGTGTCGTTGTTGATGCCGGACACAAAGTCAACTCCATCGATGTTCCATGCATTCCACCAGTCCCAGGCAACCTTTCCGGGCTTCACCCAGCTCCAGTCAGTCTCTGCATCGGCAGGATCGGCAAGACGCCATACCATGTCATTGTCAGCCATCTGCACATCATTTTCCGACACAGCCACAATCCTCCATGGGAATTCCTGCGGACCCTCGCATCCGGCCATGTATCCCTCACGTGACTGAACCTCCATCTGCAGATTATTGTGTCCTCCCTGCTTCACTTCCTTCGGATATGGAGCGAAACGGCCTTTCAGTCTGGTCTCTTCCTTTCCGTTGTAAAGATACATTCCAGGATAATCGGTCAGGTCAGCCTCCGTTATGACGATCTTCTTTCCGTCAGGGCCATCGACCATCAGAGGAAGGAAGGCAAGACGGTCCTTGTTCCACTTTGAAATCCGGGTGTATTCATATCTGTTCTCGAATGAATTATAGTACTGGCTTTCAAGGGTCTCTGTGTGCTGGCACACATAAGCAGCCCACATGTTCCAGTCCTGAGGGAAGCCGAAATCCGCCATCTCAAGCTCAACGAAATACTGACCTTTGAGATGAGAAACAAACCTGTAGGCCATTCCATCGTCATAAGCCCTGAACACTACAGAGAATTTGTTGTACTTAAGAGTCAACTCGTTGAAACTGTCCTTTACCTGAGCCTTCTTGTACATGATTGTGGGAAGAATCCGGTCCACACTTCTGCGGCTTACCTTCTTCACCGGCTGCACGCCGCCGAACACGGTGCCGTCAGTCATATACATGCTGATATGGGAATCCTTCAACAGAATGTCACCGTCATGTTCGAGGCTGTATCCTATTCCATCTCCCGCCTCAACGGTAACCTTCAGGCGTCCGTCAGGAGAGGTCAGTTCATAATTCTTCGGTGCAGCGAAAACGGCAATTGTCACGAGAGACAATGCCAATGTGGTTATCAGTTTATGCATAATCTGTTGTGGTTATTATATTCCAAGCTGTTCTTTCATAGAGCGGAGCAGGTCAAATGCCTGCAGTGGCGTCATGTTGTTGAGGTCTGCCTTGTCGAGCTCCTCCTTCAGGGATGAAAGCAGAGGGTCTTCAAGCTGGAAGAACGAGAGCTGGAGAGAACCGTCGCTTTCTACCCGGCCTTCCTTGATATTGTATGGCTTGACCGTATGTTTCTTTATAGATTTCTCGACTCGTCCTATGGCCTCGCTCGAAATGACAGATGATACATTCCCGTCATTCTGACCGACCATCACATTGTCATTCTGAGCGCAGTGAAGAATCTTTCCCCCAGGCTCGCCCCTCTCCAATGCCGCCAGGGTCTTTTCCGCCGACTCCAGCACCTGTTTCGGCATTCCGGCCATACGAGCCACATGCAGACCGAAGCTGTGGGCCACTCCCCCTTCCATCATCTTGCGCAGGAAGATGACGTTCTTGCCGACCTCCTTCACGGCGATATGGAAGTTCTTCACACGGCCATAAATATTTTCAAGGTCATTAAGTTCATGATAATGAGTCGCAAAGAGAGTCTTTGCCCCCTCACCGTATTCATGGATGTACTCCACGATCGCGCGGGCGATGGACATTCCGTCGTAGGTAGAAGTACCTCGTCCTATCTCGTCGAGAAGAACGAGAGAGCGTGAAGAAATGTTGTGGAGGATCATCGAGGTCTCGAGCATCTCCACCATGAAGGTTGACTCTCCGCGGGAAATGTTGTCCGAAGCGCCGACACGGGTGAATATCTTGTCGCAATAGCCTATGCGGGCCTCAGCCGCAGGAACGAACGATCCGATCTGGGCCATGAGTACAATGAGGGCTGTCTGTCTGAGAAGGGCGGACTTACCGGCCATGTTCGGACCTGTGAGAATGATGATCTGCTGGGACTGATTGTCGAGATAGATATCATTCGGAACGAACTCCTCCCCTGCCTGCATCATGGTCTCGATCACAGGGTGACGGCCGGCCTTGATGTCGATGACCTTGCCTTCGTCCATCTTCGGACGGCAGTAGCGGTTGCTTACCGCGAGGTCGGCAAATCCGGAAAGCACATCTAACCGCGCAAGGATGCGGCAGTTCTTCTGGATGGAGGCAATATTTGCCTGAATCGTTGCTACAAGCTCTGCATATATCTGTGACTCAAGGGCATAGATACGCTCTTCCGCACCGAGAATCTTCTGTTCGTATTCCTTCAGTTCTTCGGTGATATATCGCTCGGCATTAACGAGAGTCTGCTTTCGGATCCATTCCGGCGGCACGATGTCCTTGTATGTGTTGCGGACTTCAAGGTAATAGCCGAACACATTGTTGAATCCTATCTTGAGGGATGAAATGCCGGTGCGCTCGACCTCACGCTGCTGGATTTCAAGGAGATACTCCTTTCCGTGGCGGGCGATCCTGCGGAGTTCGTCAAGCTCTTCGTTGACGCCGTTCGCGATGACGTCACCTTTTCCCACCGCTGCAGCGGTTTCAGGATGCATAGTCCTGCCGAGATAGTCGAGAAGGTCGGCGCAGTCGCTCATATTGCCGAGAAGGCTGTCAAGGGCTTCCACTCCCTTGCCTTTGCACAGATTTATTATCGGATCGGTCCGGCTCAGTCCCCTGCGCAGCTGCATGACTTCGCGTGGCATGATCTTGCCGGCTGCTGCACGGGAAATTATTCTTTCAAGGTCGCCAATGTCGCCTACCATGGTCTGAAGTCTGAGCAGATCGTCCTGATTGTCAACGAAATGCTGAACCACCGCATATCTGTCATCAAGCTCCTTGAGGTCCATCACCGGCATTGCAAGCCAGCTTCGGAGCATGCGGGCTCCCATCGGTGACGAGCATTTGTCGATGACATCCACCAATGATGTTCCTTCCTTTCCGGCTGTAGAGCTGAAGATCTCAAGGTTGCGGAATGTGAAGCGGTCCATCCAGACAAAAGACCCTTCATCTATACGGGAAATAGAGCATATGTTGGTCAGTTCGTGGTGCTGGGTCTGTTCGAGATATATGAGCAGGGCTCCTGCAGATGTGATTCCGAGAGGGAAGCTGTCGATGGCAAAACCTTTCAGCGAATCCACTCTGAGCTGCTTTCTCAGACGCTCTACAGAATTGTCATAGACAAAGGCCCATTCTTCAAGAGTGGAAATGTAGAAATTGTCTCCGTAGCGTTCCCTGACGCCTTTTTCATAGCCTCTCGGCACAAGAAGTTCCTTCGGAGCAAACGAACTCAGGAGGGTACCGATATAGTCGAGCGAGCCTTCCGCCACCTGGAATGTTCCTGTGGATACGTCGAGAAAGGCGGCGCCACACCTGTCCTTGTGGAAAGTCAGTCCGGCAATGAAGTTGTTTTCCTTCTGCTCGAGCAGCTGCTCATTGAACGCCACTCCCGGGGTCACCAGTTCGGTGATTCCCCTCTTGACGATCTTTTTGGTCAGTTTCGGGTCCTCAAGCTGGTCGCACACGGCCACCTTATAGCCTGCACGCACAAGTCTCGGAAGATAGGTCTCCAAAGAATGATATGGGAATCCGGCCATCGGAATCGAGTCCGGAGATGCATTGGAACGCTTTGTAAGCACTATTCCGAGCACCTTGCTTGCAGTCAGGGCATCATCACCGTATGTCTCATAGAAGTCTCCGCACCTGAACAGAAGCACCGCCTCCGGGTGCTCTGCCTTCACAGCGAAGAACTGCTTCATCATAGGTGTCTCGTTTGGTCTTTTCTCGGCCATATAATCTGTTTTATATGTTGTTTCAGCCGCGCCTCCGGTCATCAGTCCCCACCGTCCGCAAGGCCCTCGGGCGCAATCAGGCAAATTTACTGATTTTTTCGTCCTTCCGCTCCGTTTTTCGTCACAACAGCATTAAAAATAAATTTTAGCCTCTATAAAATTTATTTTATGACTATAAAAAAGAGAAAAATCTTTCATGTCCGCGCTCCATTTCGCCACATTTCCTTGACATCATTCTTATATATATGGAACTTTGAAGGAAAGTGTTTTAAGCCGCATATATAATGAATAAATATCATGAAAACATGGCAGTTGAAGATAACATAGTCGTTTATCAACCTGATAACACCATACAGTTGGAAGTAAGAGTCGAAAATGAAACAGTATGGCTAAACAGGCACCAACTGGCAATTTTATTCAACCGTGACATCAAAACAATCGGCAAACATATCAAGAATGCTTTACATGAAGAGTTAGCAGATGTTCCAGTTGTCGCAATTTTTGCGACAACTGCCAAAGACGGCAAGACATATTCTGTAGAATATTATAACCTTGATATGGTTTTATCGATAGGCTATCGTGTAAAATCCAGCCAAGGTGTCGCATTTAGAAAATGGGCTAATGAAATTTTAAGAGCTTATCTTTTAAAAGGGTACTCAATCAATATGAGGTTTGATACCCTGGAAAACAGAATAGCCGAGCATGAAATCTTACTGAAGGAACATTCCGAGAAAATCGACTTCTTCGTCAGAACATCGCTGCCTCCGACACATGGCATCTTCTTCGACGGCCAGATGTTCGATGCATATGTATTTGCGGCAGACCTCATCCGTTCGGCCAGCAAGTCTGTCGTACTTATTGACAATTATGTTGACGAGACGGTCTTGACCGTTCTTGACAAGAGAGGAATGGAGGTTGATGCTGTCATCTATACAAAGGATATCAGCAAGAAGTTCTGTCTCGACCTGAAAAAGCACAATGAACAATACAGGCCTGTCGAGGTCCGGACATTCACAAAGGCTCACGACAGATTCCTGCTCATAGATGAGAAGGTATATCACATCGGAGCCTCTCTGAAAGACCTCGGCAGAAAATGGTTCGCCTTCTCACTGATGACAGAGTGGACGGCACAGGACATCATCGACAGGATTCAGAACTCTGATAATACTGCCCCGCAAAACAGATGGTGAAAGAAAAAACATCTGTTTTTACATCTCAGATGCCCGAAACTCCGTTTCAAAGCAAGAAAACGCATGTCACGGGCGTAAACACTTTATTTATTCGTATCTTTGTAGGTCGCTATGAAACGGGTGCTGATCATATCGTATTACTGGCCGCCGACAGGAGGCTCGGGCGTGCAGAGGTGGGTGAAATTCGCCAAGTATCTGCCTGCCGAGGGGTGGCAGCCTGTGGTATATACTCCGGAGAATCCGGAACAGCTGGCTGTCGATGAGTCGCTTGAAGCGGAGGTTCCGGCCGAAGCAGAGATAATCAAGACACATATCACCGAGCCTTACGAACTTTACAAGAAGTTCCTGAAGAAATCTGGACACAGCAAGGAGGCCGTGGAGGTCAATCCTGTGAATGCACAGAACAAATCGCTGGCACAGAAGGCCGCAATGTGGGTGCGCGGCAACTTTTTCCGTCCTGACCCGCGCTGCCTCTGGATCGGTCCTTCTGTGAGATTCCTGAAGAAATATCTCAAGGAGCATCCTGTGGATCTGATCGTGAGCACCGGTCCGCCGCAGTCGATGCACCTGATCGGACGCAGACTTGCAAAGGAGACGGGACTGCCGTGGATCGCCGATTTCAGGGATCCGTGGACCAGGATATTCTATTTCAAGCACCTTTCCATGACACGCGCGACGGAAAGATGGCACAAGAAGATGGAGAAGAAGGTGCTGGACGATGCAACGGTCGTAGTGGCTGTGTCGCCTTTGGTGCAGCAGGAATTCCAGGCCATGACCCGGACTCCGGTGGAGCTTGTCACCAACGGGTTCGACGAGTGTGATTATGAAGCTGCCTGCAACGACAGAGTCCGGCAGAATACGGCTGCTGACAGTCCGCAGAATACGGCAGCAGACGGCCCCGGCAAGGATTTCGTGATCACCCACACCGGACTTTTCGCTGCAGACGGCAACCCTACCGTTCTCTGGAAGGTGCTGGCAGAAAAGTGTGCTTCGGATGAGGAATTCAGGAGCAGGCTCAAGATAAGACTTGTGGGAAAGACGGACGATGCGATAATACAGAGCATTTCAGACAACGGGCTGAACGGCAATCTGACCGATCTCGGCTATCAGCCGCACTCCATAGCTGTCGAGGAGCAGCGCAACGCTTCTCTTCTGATCCTGCCTCTGAGAAAGGAGCCGGAGTACAAGGCAGTTCTTCCGGGAAAACTTTTTGAGTATATGGCTTCTATGAGGCCGGTGCTCGGGATAGGTCAGCCGGACGGGGCCATGTCGATGATCCTCAACCGGACCGGGACCGGGAACGTACTTGACTGGGAAGACAGGGAGTCTATCGGCAGATTCATAGAGGATAGCTGGCAGAAGCACCTTCAGGGCAGCTTGACCGTGGAGGATGCGGACATATCGCAGTTCACGCGACGCAACCTTACGCGCAGGATGGTGCAACTGTTTGACAGGCTGACCGAAAAATAGAAACCGTCCACGAAAACAGCTCTCTGGGTGGAGAAAGTGACCAGAATACCTGACTGATCCATGAAAAGGGCCGAATTGGTGGAAAAGTACGGAACAGACATACATTTCTCCATGAAGACGGCCGGTTCGGTGGAGAAAGTGACCAGAATGCCTGACTGATCCATGAAAACGGCCGGTTCGGTGGAAAAATAAAGAAAAAGAATATGAATAAGGAATTATTGAAAAAGATCGGAATATATGCAGGGATTCTCCTGCTGTTCGTCGTGCTGGCATACAGTTTCACTCCCCAGGTGCTGAGCGGAAAGATTGTGAACCAGAGCGACATCTCGGCATGGAAGGGCATGGCGCAGGAGGCAATGACGCACAATGCTGCACACCCCGAAGATGAGACGGCATGGACCAATTCTATGTTCGGAGGCATGCCTACCACTGCCATCATCGACGACTTCGACGGAGACTGGACACAGAAGATATATAAGTTCCTGCTCACGGGACGTCGTCCGGCAAGCTATCTGCTTCTGGCACTGATCGGTGGCTTCCTGCTGATGCTGTCCATGGGCACAAGCAA
>JAFUQW010000036.1 GCA_017472115.1 Bacteroidales bacterium
AGGCAGATGCTCTAAACCAACTGAGCTATGCTCCCTTTTGCGGTGCGGACGGGACTCGAACCCGCGACCCCCGGCGTGACAGGCCGGTATTCTAACCAGCTGAACTACCGCACCAATTTGTTCAGACTTATGCGTTTTTCTCAAACGCGGATGCAAATGTACGCATTTTTTTGAAACCTGCAAACTTTTTCGTGAAATTTTACGAAAAATACGAAAAAAGGCGGCATTTCCCGCCGCCTTTGCTCTACTTGACCTCAATCACACGTTTCTCCTCCTCTACCTTTTCCTTTGCCGCCTTAGGGATGACGATGTAAAGTATTCCGTTGTTTACATGTGCGTCGATCGCATCCTTGTCAGCATTGTCGGGGAGAAGAAGAGTCTGGCTGAACTTCGAGTACGAGAATTCCTTCCTGAGGTATTTGCATTCCTTCTTGTCAGGGTCCTTGTCCTTGCAGCCGCAGCTGGTCTTTTCCATGTCGATGACAAGATTCCCGTCCTTGTTGAGGTGGATCTTGAAGTCATCCTTGCACATTCCCGGTGCAGCCACTTCAATCTTGTATTCCTTGTCATTCTCCTTGACATTGATTGCCGGTGATGTGACTCCGACCTTTTCCAAGGTCCTGTTGTCAAAGAAATCGTTGAAGAAATCAGTCAGTCCGTACTGGCCGTTGAATCTTCTTGCTGGTAACATATCTATAGTCTCCTATCCGTTAAATTGTTTATATACTTCCGCCTTGTCCATCCAAGGCTACTGCATATTTGTCAATATTTATACCATTGCCAGTCATGTTCTGTTTTTAATGTGTATATTCGCAGAAACATCAGTCTTCATTATGTTTAGGAAACATCTAGTATCAGCAATTCTTTCTTTTTGTGGATTTACTCTGTTCGCTCAGGTGGATCAGAGAGGCTCCGTGACATTGTACGATTCGGGTAATACTCCTCTTGCCGGGGTTCAGGTCACTGCATATGGAGCGCCTGCAACTGATACTGACCAAAACGGCTCGTTTGTCCTTCGTTTCCCTGACAGGAAGCCAGGTATGACCGCATATACAGATCTTTATAAGAAGGGGTATGAGATAGTGAATCGTGATGAAGTGACGCAGTTTGTTCTTTCGCAAAAAGCCTCGCTTAAGGCTGTCATGGCGCCGATAGGCACTGTTGAGTCCGTCAAGATGGAATATTATGGAATAGCGTCAGAGAACTATTCGAAGAAGTATTCGGCAGCGATGCATGAGATAAATGATCTGTACAGTGCGAGGATTATTGATGTTAAGCAGAGACGAGCGAAACTTGACTCTTTGAATCGTGAGTCGGAAATATATTGGGAAAAGCTGGAATATTATGCTGATAAATTCGCCAGGATAAATCCTGACGATGTGGCGGGTGTGGATAAAATGGCCTTGGAAGCAGTCCGCAGAGGGAATCTGGAAGGTGCGGTGCGCATATACGAAGATGCGCGCGTCGTTGAACAGGCGCTGGCCAAGCTTGAGGCCAATAAAGGTCTGGAAGAGGATGTTCAGGCATTAGCGCAGTCTCTTCAGAGATATTCTGACCTTTGTGCTATTGTAGGAGGATGGGAATGTCGCGATAAGTCAATTGAGATAAAGAAGAAGATTGCCGAACTTTTTCCTGACGATTTTTATAAGGTCAAAGATTATATAGCGACTTTGTCCATTTACGACGATGATGTACTGATGTGGCATGACAGACTGGTTGAGCTCGCATCCGATGATTTCGAACTTGCAGATGCTGTTCATGGCAAGGGAGAGTTCATGAGGAAAAAAGGACGGTATATGGAGGCAATTGAACTATATTCTTCTTCTATCGACATATCTGCAAAATACGACGATTTCCTCCCTT
The DNA here is from genome assembly GCA_017472115.1 of Bacteroidales bacterium. The sequence goes on from JAFUQW010000036.1 coordinate 1,864, forward strand.
CTTTATATTCTATGTTGCAAGCATTGATATCATCGATATATGTACTGGAGGTTCTGGGACAAAATGAAGAGGTATTGGAACAAGGACAGTTGGCACTGGATATCCTTGACGAAGTGGATATTGAGGAATTTGATATATTTCGTCTTTCCGTAGCCAATTTTATGGTCAATACTTACTTTTCTATGAAGGAATGGAAGAAGTTCGAGGATATGTCAGCTTTCAGATATGACTTGATGAAAAAGATTGAAGCTTACGGTTTTGTAGAGATGGATGAAATGGATGCTGAATGCACGAGGCTGACTGATAAGATGAGGCTCGCAACAGTGTCTGGCGATCTGGAGGCCATGTATGACTATAATGAACAGTTGTTGAAGTTAATTGAAGTGTTATTTAAGAAAGATCCTGATCTTTATGTGTCTACCTATATTTCCATGCTTGAAGTAAAATATCAGAATGAGATCAATGAAAATCCATCCAAGTTCCTGTCTATTGCCGAAGGCTATGAGAGGTTTGTGCGTGATGAGATGCTTCCTAATCTTGGATATGTCGACAGGAATAAGGTCATGTATAACGTTGAGTATCTATATGTATGGTACTATCAGAAACATTCAATGTTTGAAGAGTCTTATCCTCATGTGATAAAGATGAATGAATATGCAGATGTTCTTGAAGATATGGATCTTTATAATAATTGCTATGCCGTAATTATGTCACGTTGCAAAAACGTAGAGATGCTGGTCCGTATGCAGGATGATGCATTGAAGGATGCAGTCTTGGAACTTGAGTCATTATATGCTTATGTCAAGAACATGCATGGCTTCAGTGATACTACGGCAGAAAGCGATATCGCCATAGGATACTATATGAGCGGAGAATATGAAATGGCCTTGGAATATTTGGAAATGGTCCGTAAGGAAAGGGAATCCACCTTGAAGGAATTCCCGGATAATTTCGAACTTAAGGCAAACTTGTCTTCTACATATAACAATATTGCCGGATGTCTTTCCGGTCTTAGAAAAGACCGAGAAGCGCTAGCTGCAATGAAAAAGGCTATAGATATCCTGTCTGATCTGTATATTTTGCGTCCTACTTCGTATGGTACCAACTACTTCCAGTATCTTGGGAATGCCGTATCATTGGCATATTGGGCGGGAAACAAGCGGCAGGCTGAGAAATATATTGAGGTACTTACTGAGCTTGGAAAGGACCTTGCCTCACGCGGAAAGACATTCAAGTCTCTGCCATATGCTGCAAAACTCATAAAGTACGATTACCTTCTGGCTACTGGACAAAATGTGAAGACAAGCGACTACAAGGACGTCCTTAGATATGTCCCGGGAACCCTTTCCAACGACTGGCTCCTCGTAAATCTTATCCGTTGGCGAAAGGCGAACGGAAGCCTGATGGATAGATAATATTCTCTTATTTTCTCAGGATTATCTTCCAAGGAGTGTCTTCCAGCACCGGCCCTGTAAAGTCCCATATCTGGTATCCATGCTTATATGCGGATACCCTCTGTTCCGGTTTCTGTACGGATGCAGGAATAGCAATCGAAAAGTTTCCTGCGGCATCAGTTGCTGAAGAAATGCCGGCAACGCTTATTGTCACGCCTGATATCGGTTTGTTGTCTTCGTCCTTTACGGTTCCGAATAGACGTGACAGGCTATGGTCTCTGTACATGTCAATACTAATGTGTTTTGATAGATTCAATGTAGTGTCCACGGTTATGAATCCCTTTGCCGTAACAATAATCCTCGCTTTCTTACCCATATGTCGCCGATGTATTTCCTTGATGATGACTTCGTCCGAGGAATTGCGTATTTCAGCATTTTCAGTCCTGTCCGAATATGTCAATGTCATCGAAGCTCCCGGAAAATCTAGGCTTGAACCGGACGCATCGTTGATGCATACAGTAGATGTGACTGTCGTATAAAAGAATACGGAAAGAAATGCCGCCAACGCTATGATGGCAGGAGTGAGTATTCCCAGAAGGAAGAATCTTCCGGTACGCTTGATGTCTACCGGGTCAGATTTTATATATCCTTCATTTTCAAGTATCTGTAACTGCTTGTCGAACTTTATCCTGAGATCGTTGTAATCAGAATAGATGTCACAGAAATGCCCGAGTCTTTCTTCGCAGTATTCCTTGAAGTCTGACAAAGAAGGATCTGCACCATCTTCCTTGAAATATACATATATTTTAGGCTTCCTGTACTTGTTTTCCTTGAATATTCCGGAAGCTATTTCAAGTTCTTCCTTCGTATATTGTCCAAGCCTGGTGTGGAAAAGGAAAATTACGATGTCGCACTGCCGTATGTATTCATTGTATCTATCTTGAAGCCTTGATCCGGCTATTGAACTGTCGAAGTCTTTCCAAGTTTTTTGGTCGAAGTCTATGTTCCGCTCTCTGTACAGTTTGTTCTTCTCGGAGAAGTAGAGGTCGAACATTTGCTTGTCTTGATCGAGCTCGGCTGATGATGCTATGAATATACGTACCTTCTTCATCTTGTGTGCTGTTATAGATGTTGTTCTTTTCTGGTAATGAATTCCTTTTTCTCTGATATGAGGACATCTACCTTCCTGATCGCTTCTGTATTTACGTGTTGTCCGAATGTCTGTCTGAAGGATAACTCTACAGTTTTGATATCGTCAGAGTTTCTACAGTCCCTTATTATGGTTGCATATAATTCCAGAGACTGTTGCTCCCTGTTTCTATCGGCAAGCCATTCCGGATAGATTAATCTGGCAGGAATGTCATTCTTTGCTGCCATCTTATTTATTAGAACTGCCAGCGAATCACATTTTTCATATTCGTTGAGTTTCTGATGCAGGCGGAATTTGTTGATGACGGGTTCTAGAAGAACCATGATATCCTGTCGTGTTTCAAGGAGGGTACGGTGATTATCATCAATCTTTCCGCCGAGATTCATCCTTTCGTATATGGCTATTGCTTCAGATAGTCTGCCCTCCTGTACAAGTTCCAGCGCACTTCGTTCGTCTTCGTCAAGTTCGTCTGTGTTCAGACGTGCAAATCTGGATGCATATTCTTCAACCAGTCTCTTATGTTGGCTTATTTCCATTGTTATGGAATCCATCTTGGCCGCGAACTCAATTTCAGACAGTCTGTCGGCTTCCCTTTCCTTCTTGAGACTTTCTATGACAGAAGCATACTGCTTCTCCATTTGCGTCATTCCTATTTTATGGTATTTCCTACGTAAGGCGTCGATTATATCCTTCCTGCCCAGTACGATCTTCAATGTGTCGTTTTCCGTGAGGTTCCATGTCTTGAGGATATGATTGTTGATAATTTCGAACCCATGTTTGTAGATTTCCGGTTTAATCAGAGGATCGCCGGGGAGTGCGGATGGATATTTCATCGTGAAGTATCCGTTCTGGTCGGAGTCAGTTGGAGCTGCACCAATGCTACGGATCTCCACTCCGGGTATAGGCCTGCTGCCGCTGCTCATTTCCACAACAACACCTTTCTGTATGACCTGTGCTGAAAGGTGTGAGGATATGAAGCAGAAAAGAAGTATGTACAATTTGCCTCTCATCCCAACAAATATATGCTTTTTTTTCATTGTATGGAATAAATTTGTGTTTTTTGCGTAACTTCGTAAATTATTTGATTGCAATATGGAGAAGAAACTATATCCTTTTAAATTCATTCCGGTGGCATCGAAGAGGCCGTGGGGCGGCGATGCGCTGGTAAAGGTGATGGGAAAGAACTTCGTCGAGTGTGATGAAGAAGGCAATGAGGTGAAGCTTGGAGCAGACGTAAAGATCGGAGAAAGCTGGGAGCTTGCCGACATGGGCATCGAAGATTCTGTCGTAGCCGACGGATGGCTTGCCGGCAATACGATCAGCGAACTCATGGAAACCTATCTTGAGCGCATCGTCGGCGAGAAAGTCTATAATTATTATGGAAGACAGTTCCCGCTTCTGATCAAGTTCCTTGATATCAATGACAGGCTGTCTGTACAGGTCCATCCTGATGATGAAGTTGCAGCCGAAAGATATGATTCTCTCGGCAAGGCTGAGATCTGGTATGTTATGGACGCCAAGCCTGGCGCCAAGATCTTTGCCGGATTCAATAAGGAAATGAGTGCTCAGGAACTCTATGACAGGTGTAAGAACGGTACAGTTGAGGAAGTGATGAATGTGATCACTCCCAGGAAAGGTGACTCCCTGCTGATCACTCCCGGTACTGTGCACGCGGCTGACGGCGGCATCCTGATCGCCGAGATCCAGGAGTCATCCGACATGACTTTCCGCCTTTATGACTGGGGCCGCGAGTTCAATCCTGCGACTGCCCGACCTCTCCACCTTGAAGAGGCCATCGACATAATTGATTACCGCAAGTTCGATGATTCCCTTTTCCGCAAGGGTCCGCTTTGGGAGAAGGAGTGCCACTGTCACGATGACGAATGCCATTGCCATGAAGACAAGGTAGCAGAGACTCTGGCCGAGCGTCCGGAATTCTGTGCGACCAAGATAAATCTGACTGATCCTCTTCATATCTATACCGAGCAGTTCGAGAGCTTCATCGTATATATATGTGTCGAAGGAGCTGCCTCGATCCAGGTTCCGTCTAAGAACGCGAAGGGTGAGGACTGCATGGAGAACTATGAGTTCGCCAAAGGTGAGACCATCCTGGTGCCTGCCGAGATGCCGGATTTCTTCCTTGTGCCTCGTGACCGCTCTACTATTCTGCTGGAGGCAGTATGCCGTTCGGAGGAAGGTCCGGATGCATACATAGATCCAGAGACCGACGCATTCCTCGATGGCGAAGACTATGAAGGGCTTGAATCGGAGGAGGAAGCTTCGGCATCATCGGGATCCAGCCCGCTTAATTTCTTCAGCTGATCGTATGGAAGAGGTAAGGATTGACAAATATCTCTGGTCCATAAGGGTTTACAAGACCAGAACGGATGCGACCGATGCGTGCAAAGGAGGCAAGGTACGTGTTAACGGCTCCGATATAAAGCCGTCCAAGTCTGTAAAGGTCGGCGATGTCATCGTCGCCAGAAAGGGTGCTGTGGCATATACGTACAGAGTGCTTCAGCTTATTGACAAGAGGCAGGGAGCGAAGCTTGTCCCAAATTATGCAGAGAATCTTACTCCTCCGGAAGAACTGGCGAAGCTACGTGCTCCTGTCGAGACATTCTTCCTCAAGCGAGACCGCGGCGCCGGCCGTCCTACGAAGAAGGACAGGCGCCAGATGGAGGACCTCTGGGACAACCTCAGTTTCGATGTCCCTGACGACATCGCTGAAATGATAGCGTCTGACTACGATTTCGAAGATTGACCTATATATCATAAACGATTACCGGTCGGAGATCATGAAATCTCCGACCGGTAGTTGTCTGTATGGGCAGGACTATTTGAAATACCTGTTGAAAAGTCCCTGGAATCCTGCTCCGTGACGTGCCTCGTCCTTGCACATCTCGTGTACTGTGTCGTGGATTGCGTCAAGATTCTGCTGCTTTGCAAGAGTTGCGATCCTCTTCTTGTCCTCGCATGCGCCCTGCTCTGCAAGCATTCTCTTCTCGACATTTGTCTTCGTGTCCCATACGCATTCTCCGAGAAGTTCTGCGAACTTGGCAGCATGCTCTGCCTCTTCCCATGCATACCTCTTGAATGCCTCTGCGATCTCAGGATAGCCTTCCCTGTCTGCCTGACGGCTCATTGCAAGGTACATTCCTACTTCCGAACACTCGCCTGCGAAATGGTCACGGAGTCCCTTGAGGATTTCAGGGTCTACTCCCTGCGCTACGCCGATCCTGTGCTCGTCGGCCCATGTGAGTGCGTCGCCTGTAGCAACGATCTCTTCGAATTTCTCAGGTCCTACGTGGCAGATAGGACATTCCTGCGGCTTCTCGTTTCCTTCGTGGATGTATCCGCAAACCAGACATCTGTACTTCTTTACCATAATTTCAATCTTATTGTTACGTTCAACATTTATTCTTTTATACTTATTCGCTTATGCTTCTTCCTCTTCGGTAACCTCTTCGAAGTCTTCCGGTCCTACAAAGCAGAGAGGACACTCGTCCGGAGCAGTTTCACCTTCGTGGATATATCCGCATACTATGCATCTGAATTTCTTAGCCATGGTATCTTTGTTTTATTGTGTTAATGTTTTTTTAATTTTGAATAGTTCTAAATTGAATCTGTTGCAAAGGTAAGCAAAAAAATGATATCTGCAAGCGTTGAGAAGAAAAAAATTAAAATTTTAATAAAAAAATATTGTTTGTGCCCCAGTTTGGCAATTAATAAGGTTATCTTTGCATGTATGAAGCCGTTTTTGAAACAGGTCGCTGACCGTTATTTTAATGAGGGAGACATTTCGGACAGATGCTTTATCTTTCCGAACCGCCGCTCCATGGTCTTTTTCAGGAAATATCTGGCAGAAGCTGCTGTCTCGTCTTCTTCGGGGTGTCCGTTGCTTTTGCCTCAGATGATGACCATCAATGATTTCTTTGCCAAGGCATCGGGCCTTATGGCAGCGGACCGCATTACACTTCTTCTGGAGCTGTATGATTGTTATGCCGCCCTTAATCCGAAGGCCGAGTCCCTGGATGATTTCATATTCTGGGGAGATGTGATCCTTGGTGATTTCGATGATGTGGACAAATACCTGGCGGATCCCAGGCAGATATTTGCGAATGTCGCCGACTACAAGCAGATACAGGATACATTCTCCTATCTCACTGATGTGCAGAGAAAGGCTCTTGAGGCATTTGTCGGACATTTCAGGGACGATTCGGGAAAGCTGACCGTCAATCTGGACAGCGAAGATCCCGCCGTAAAGGAGAGGTTTCTCCAGATATGGAACATCCTGCAGCCTCTGTATGACTCCTTCAACAGGTCCCTGCTTGAAAAGGGGCTTGCTTATGAAGGCATGATCTACAGGTCGCTGGCATCTGCCGAGGACATGGATTTTGCCGGCATGTCCGGCATACGGTATGTCTTCGTCGGACTTAACGCATTGAATGAGTGCGAGAAGAAAGTGATGAAGGCGCTTAAGCAGAGGGGAATGGCGGAATTCTGCTGGGACTGGTACGGAGAAATGGTGAAGGATCCGAAGAACCGTTCTTCGTTCTTCATGTCTGACAATGTCGAAATGTTCGGCCAGGATATCATGCTTGAAGCGGAAAGGAAGAGCGCTCCCGAATTC